>CAIXMC010000399.1 GCA_903920405.1 uncultured beta proteobacterium | reverse complement strand
CGATCGTTCGCGGGCAATAATGCAACAGGAGTGTCTTTTTGAAATGGGTTAGACATGGTAGGTTCTTTCTCAAACAGTGTGATAACAGCATCGTGAAATATGGCACTTTTTCGTTTTTTTCAAGTCTATTGAACGGTATTGGCCTTAAGTGGGAAGTCACTTATGTCAAACTGGCCGTGTAGAGATCAGGTTGTCTGAAAGTGGGACCGTGTGGTTTTGCATCCAGAGTCTGGCGCGATGTTCTGCCTCTATCACCTGATCGGCATCCATAAGAGTCAGGGAATGCGCCAGATTGGCCTTGGCGGCCTCTAGGTTGCTCTTGCTGGCAATAAAAAACCATTTGTGGGCCTCGATCAGATCCTGCTCCACTGGTTGACCGATCGCAAACATGAGTCCCAGCCGTTCTTGCGCCTTCGGTAAGCCCTGTTCCGCCGCCTTGGAAAACCAGACCAAAGCCTGTTCTAGGTTTTGCTCTCCAGCCGCCCCCTGTTCATGCAGGACTGCCAAGTTGTGCTGGGCTTCCATATCGCCTTGGAGCGCTGCCTGCAGCAAGAGCGCCATGGCCTTGCTTACATCCTTTTTTACGCCCTGCCCAGCCGCGTACATCAACCCAAGGGTGGCCTGCGCCGGAGAAAACCCCTGTTCCGCCGCCTTCTGGTACCACAGACAGGCTTGCTGCGTATCCTGGTCAATGCCGCCTTGTCCGTGCGCATGAATGACAGCGACGTTCCACTGTGCCTTGGCGCTGCCTTGCTGCGCGGCCTTGGTGTACCACTCCAGCGACTTGGCAATATCTCGCACAACACCATCGCCACCGGCATAACGCGCACCCATTGCATATTGGGCTTCAGACTCACCGCGCCGCGCTGCCTCGAACTGCAAATCGGATGCAGCATCAAGTGGCTCTATCGGAACCATATCCGCGTGTTCCTGAACAACAGTCATACGCCGATGCAAAACATCCGGCTGTGCATCCTGCACTGCGGTAGTGGTGGGCTGTCCAGTCAAAAACGTGGCTTCTTCGGCATCACCCTGGTTTTGCCCCCGTGCCCAAATCAGTGCCTCGGTCTGGATCCCGATGAACATCCGTGGCTCGATCCCGAGTTCAGTACATAAATCGGTAATGCCTTCAGCTTGGGTCTGTTCACTGGCTTCAGCAAGACGCAAAAGGCCGGCATAAGGGCCTTTGCGATCCAGCAGTGCTGCCTTAACTTCGTCGGGCAGATCCAGGGTTTTAAACAAGGCTTGTGCCGGTAGTTGCAGTATCACATCAAGCAGCGAGAGCACGCCGGTCAAGAAAAAATTCTCTGTTGCTTCGGGTGATATTTTCTCCGACAGCATCTCCATCATACGCCCACGAACCAACGCATTTTCTAGCAAGATGCTGTCTGCAGACCGTGACGGCGCCGAAGCGCACAACAGCAGCACAAGCCAGCGAAACAGCGGCTCACGACCAATCAAAAGAATGGCATCCTTGAGCGCCAGAATCTTGTGCTGCGCTCCGATGGCTGCGGAATTGGCATAGCAAAGGAGGCGATAGGACAGCAACGGATCAATCTTAATGTCCTTGACAATGACATCCATCTCCGCGCCTGAACGCAGGCTGGTGACCAGTTTGCACAGACGCAAAGTGCCAGGATCGATCGTGTTGTTCTGCCAATCGCGGCGATGGGTGGCAAAAGGGCCGATGAAACCATGCATCCGCAAACGGCGACAAACTTCAAACTCCTCGTAGAACTTGACCCCAGAAGCACACAACTGCATATGGGGATGCTGGGTGGTTAGCAGACGGACCAATTGGAGTAGGTCAGGTGGAATGATCTGGTCCACGGGCAGGAAGCCCAGGTTGGCGCAGTTGCCGAGCGCCGAATGCGTTATCGCAACGCGCGCATCGGTCAACCCCATCATCATGCCGGCGTCGTGCATGGCCTGCATGCGTTCGGTGAACCGTGCCATATCCTTGACATCCGAATCAAAGCGCACCAGCACAATGACACCGGTCTTGGCCAGCTTTTCAAGTAAGGGATCAAAAAGCAGATAAGCAGGAATCACCGTAAAAGCGCGGCGTTTGCCCAGCATGGCGCTGGACACCACGGATTCCAGAAATTTCAAAAACGATCGCACGTGTTTGGGATCGGCCTGGCTAGTGCCAGCCTCGTCAGGCAAAAAAAATTCATAGCCCGCCACTTTCTTATCACGATCCAGCACCGCATGCCTCAAAACCACCAGGTTTTCGGTGCTTTCCTCTTCTTCCTGCGCGTCCATTGATGCGTCGGAAAGCTGAACTCGACGAGAAACAATTGGCGAACGCAGTCTAAGTAAGCGAGTAAAAAATGTGAACATCAGACCTCCCCGGAATGGCAATGGAACGTGGCTGAAATTTGGACAGATTTTTGTAGAAAAACCGAAGTTTATCGAAAAAAGTCAATATAAATCAACATAAAAAATTTTACTGGATGGCTAATTTATCCAAAAATCATTGAATTCAGACCTCCCCGGAATGACAATGAAACGTGTCTGAAATTTGGGTGGTGTCTCACGTTGACATACAAGGTCGTGCTGGGTATGAAATCCATTCAAAAGTTGTCCAAACGTGATCCGCTAGCCCAGCAGACATAGCGG
>CAIXMC010000398.1 GCA_903920405.1 uncultured beta proteobacterium | reverse complement strand
CGCATGGATTCGCCTGCCACGGTGCATCAAGTGAATGTGCTGACCGTTGTGGCCAGCGAAAGTTACAAAGATTTTGTAACGGCTTTGCAACGCGACATGAGCGAAAGTTTGTCAGAGCGGCCACGTATTGCAGATGAGGCTTATTTCACTGGCAAGGTGTTGAAAACAGAAGCCGGTGATGTCGCAGTGACACCGCAATGGGCGAAACAAATTTACCGATACCTCGCCAGGAACGACTACACCGACAGCAACGACAAAATTTCAGTGACCTATCACGAAGCGAAAAAAGACGGTGTACTTGCAGCGTTACCGCCTGAATTGGCGTCCTACTCTGAACAGGTCTTCAGTCTGATCGATGGCGTATTCAGTGATGCACAGTTGCCATTGCCAAGTGATGACCGCAATGAAAAAACAAATTTGCTCAATGCCAACTTTGAGAAAGCCGAGTTCAAGGAACTGTGGCGTCGCATCAACAAAAAAGCAGCTTACACAGTGCATTTTGATACACCAGAACTGGTTGCCAAATGTGTGACTGCCTTGGAAGAGGAACTCAAGGTCAGCCCCATGCAGTACACCGTGGTGGTGGGTGAACAAACTGATGATGCCACTTTGGATGCCATTCAACACGGTGAATCGTTCAAGGTGATGACGTCGAAAACAGATTTTCACCGTGCATCAGCGCATTCAGCCGTCAAGTACGACCTGATTGGACGCTTGGCCAGTGAAACACAACTCACACGGGTGACCGTCGCTGCGGTCTTGCAGGGCATCATACCAGCCGTGTTCAGCCAGTACCGTGTCAACCCGGAAGACTTTATGCAAAAAGCAGCCCGGTTGATGAACGAACAAAAAGCTACCGTGATCGTCGAACACATTGCCTACGACCCCACGGGTGAATCCTACGATACGGATATCTTCACCCAGGAAAAGCTCAAAGATGGCTTGAGCAAGGCAGTCAAGGCGAACCATCACATTTACGACTATGTGTTCACCGACTCTAAAACTGAGCGTGACTTTGTCAAAGACCTGGATGCCAGCACCGAAGTGGTGGTTTATGCCAAATTGCCACGCGGCTTTTTTATCCCCACACCCGTTGGCAACTACAACCCCGATTGGGCGATTGCCTTCCATCAAGACAAAGTCAAACACGTTTATTTTGTAGCTGAAACCAAAGGCAGCATGTCCAGCATGGATTTGCGAAAAATTGAGGAAAGCAAAATTGAATGTGCCCGTAAATTCTTCGCCAAAATCACCTCTGACAGGGTGAAGTATGACGTGGTGGATGGGTATGGAAAGTTGATGGAATTGGTGGGTTGAGTTTTCACCGTTTTGCTAATAACACAAGGCATTGCGGGAGCATCTGCGGTAACGCTTTGCTCATAATGCATTTGTTTTAATAGCAGACTACGCAGTATCCATGCGCTCTAGAGGGCAAAAAGGCATGTCAAAATGATTGAAAATTTCAACGGGTTTGACGGTCGCACGGCTAGTGAAACTGACCGACATCGGCGGCCATTTCACGTCAAGCCAGACCTTTCCTGAACGGCAAAAGGGTTCAAAAGCCAAAGCACCTTGATTTTCGGATGAATCTAGGGCTGTGTAGCGGCTTGTTTTAACCCCTCCGCCGTCGCTTTTGCACCATGCAGACGCAGAGCGGCCACCAGTTCTGCTAATGTGTATGGCGGTTTTTTCAGGTCATTGAGCGACTTTGCAATCGCCTGACAGGTTCTTGCTGACGCTGCGTCAAACAGGCTGTCCAAGAACGCACCGGCTTTGATGACCTCGACACCAAGTTTGCGGGTGTCAGCGACCGCCAGATGTTTGGTGTTGTCGGAAACGATCACTACCTTCAGACTTCCTGATCCGCAAGGAATCGTGAATGGCACAATCAGACCAAACGGAAGATCATTTTGGCGGCGGTTTCTGGGTGGCAAAACCCTTGGTTGGTCAAGTCGGTTAACAAAAGGCCAATAGCCTTGTCATGCGCAGGGGTGGCCATGCGATGAATATTGATGGTCAGGGTATTGGCCTGCTCATTGGGTTCAATGTCGCCACTTGAGACAAACAACGCACGTACCAGCGCACGTGCCTCGTCCTCCTTATTGAGGTGCTTGCGCAGCATAGCCACCATCGCCGTCTCTGCCCGATAGGCAATCATCTTGACCGTATCCGAGAGTTGCTTACTCAGTGGCAACAGTTCTGTGGGACGCTGCTCTTTGGGCAAGCTCTCAATGGTGACCTTCTTGGGAAGTTTCTTGCGACTGGCACGCAGCACGATAAGCTCGGCCTGCAATGCCTGGATGGATTCAACACACTCGGCTTTTTTCTGTACCTCATCATTCTCTTTAAGTGTGTACTTCGCCAATCTGGCCTCATGCTGTTTCTCACTCAATCGCAGCCGCTTGATAGTCTTCTCCAATTCACGGTGTTTGGGGTTGATGACCAAAGTGGTGCCAGGAATCTCTTTTGCTCCGTACTCAATTAGTTCATCAATATCATAATGTTGCATCATATAAGAGAAGAAGTTTTCCTGGCACCAACGGGCAAACATGCGGCTCGCAATCGTGGTATTTCCAAGTTTTTTGGCGCTGGTAATGATGGCTGTCTGATGACCCGTATCAGTGAGCCTGCGCACTTCGGTGACAGGCAGAAGGTCTTTGCCCGAACCCAGCGTGGTTTGTCGCATGGCCAGCTTCATCTTGGTACTGTCGCCCCCTACGATCGGCACCTCTTGCTCAATGAACTCCTCTTGAGGCCATTTGTCCTTGACGTTTTTGCGGTAGGTGATCGCCCCAATGCGCTGCTCCCAGAGTTTTGCGATCAGCTTGTAGTTGGAACACTCGCGGTCAAACACCATGACAAAACGATGCAGTTGGGGATCATCGTCAAGCTCTTGTTGTGTGGGTTGCTGGGGTACGCTTTTGATCAACTCTGGCACGATGTCTTTGAGTAAGGCTTCCCCCATGCCTTCGGTGATGGCTTTGGAGACGACAAAGAAAGGTCGCCCGATGGCATCATTAACCCAATAGTCCGTGGTGCCGCGCAAACATAGGCGCTCGCGTGAGACAAAGCGTCTGGGCAAGTTTGCCACTTCACCGTCATACACACGGACATGACCATAGACATACAGATAACCCGCTTCTGTTGGGTCAGCGTTCATCCAGCTTTTGCTTAACTCTTGCATCCAGGTTTGGATATGCCCGTTTGCCGCCATTAAACCGATCTTCTCGCGCAAGGTGCGTACCTCAGGTGCGCGATCCAGGCCAATGACTTTGCCCATCTCGCCTGGCGGTACGTGGCGCAGTCCTTCTGGGCGGCGAATACGTCCCAGCGCCATGAAGCCCAGCAGCAACAAGATGTGCAGCGCACTGTAAAAGCCTTTGGGCAGGCTGATGTGTTTGTCCAAACCACTGAGCAGGCCATTGGCACACAGCGCCGGCAAGCCCGCCAGAAGTCCGCCCATCGGAACATAACAGACCCTCTCAAAACGGGTGCTGGCACTGGTG
>CAIXMC010000397.1 GCA_903920405.1 uncultured beta proteobacterium | reverse complement strand
GGCAGTTCATGCAGCAAAAAGAACATGACGTTGGCGCTAACGGTGCCACTGGCTTGTTTCATGGCGGTGGCGTTGTCTTGCATGTAGGTGGTTTTGTCGGCGTAGGCACCGAGCTTGGTCATGGCGTGATTGAGTTCGTTTTGGATAATGTCGGCGACCAAAACCTTTTTGGCACCCGATGTGACAGCCGTCTTGACCACGCAGGGCATGACATTGCCAAAGGCGCACGATGTAATCAAAACCTGTTTGCCACGCAAATCCATCTGATGCAGGCCTTGCGTGATGATGGACACCAGGCGGCTGTATTGAAACAACAAAATGGCCGCAATGATGGGCTGGAAATCCACCAGACGAATCAACCGCATGTTGGAATAAATGGGATAGACGTGCGCTGCTTCGTGCTGCACACGACCAAAGGCAGTGCGCATGATCAGCGCACCGCGGGTGATGGAAAAAAAGAACAGTGCGGTACTGGCCAGAACTGCAACCACTGCAAGCACACCGTAGGTGAACCAAACAAACATGACACTCCTTTGAAATGATGTCCATCACAACACGTGGACTGTGCCTATCTTAGTCCGAAAGTGCTCAATAACGAATTGGATAATCAACCCATGAGAACTGATACGACACATGCACAAGACATTCCCTATCGCGAGTATGGCCAAACCTTGCCCCCTGTTTTACCCACACTGCACTTCATGATGCAGCACCCTGCTCATTGGCTGGCGATGGGTTTTGGCTCTGGCCTGAGCCAGCGAGCGCCAGGCACCATGGGCACTTTGTGGGCGTGGGCGATGTTTGCACTGCTGCAAGACTTTTTGACACCCTGGCAATGGGGAGGACTGATTGCGCTTGGCATTCCTGTGGGCTGGTGGGCTTGTACCGTGACAGCTCAAAATATGCGCGTCAATGACCCTTCTAGCGTGGTCTGGGATGAGATTGCGGCTTTTTGGCTTGTGCTCTGGCTGGTTTGTCCTACGGGGTTTTGGGGGCAATTCACGGCATTTTTGTTATTCAGATTTTTTGATGCTGCCAAGCCTGGCCCGGTACGATGGGCGGACCAGATGTTTCATGCCGTCAATCCCGCAAAAGACAAAAATGCCTGGCCCAAGGCCGGTTGGGGCATCATGCAAGATGACCTGGTGGCAGCTTTTTGTACCTTGCTGGTGATATCTTTGTGGAGGGCGCTGTGATGTCTAATCTGTCAAAAATGCTATTGAATCAAGAGCTATCAACGCAGTCTGCATGCGCCTTGGCGGCTGATTTGATGCTTAAAAAAAAATGGATGCTGGCGACGGCTGAGAGTTGCACCGGTGGGTTGATTGCAGCCACATGCACCGATTTGGCCGGCTCAAGCGCCTGGTTTGATCGCGGTTTTGTCACCTATTCCAATGCAGCCAAATCCGAACTTTTAGGAGTGTCCTCACTGTTGATTGATCAGCTAGGTGCCGTCAGCGAAGCCGTGGTACGTGCCATGGCAGCGGGTGCTTTAACGCATTCTCACGCCCAAGTAGCCTTGGCTGTGACGGGCGTGGCAGGCCCTTCGGGAGGCAGTGCAGACAGGCCCGTTGGCACTGTGTGGCTGGGTTGGGCGTTGCCTTATCAGATTGTTGCTGAAAAATGCCATTTTGAGGGGGATCGCGCCTGTGTGCGTGCTGCGACCGTTCGACACGCTTTGGTTCAACTGCTGGTGTTGCTTGACTCCATGTCAGGCTAAGGATCAGGCTTGCCGTGGCTTCCCACTTAAGGCGGGACAAATGCAATATCAATGGGTTACGTTTGATTCTTTCACGTGGTTTTCTTGGCAGGGGAAGCTCCCCCATTTGGCTGATTAGCCGTAACAAGCGCAGGGAGCTGACTTAAGGATGTGGTCAGTAATAAGTTCCCCATTTGGCTCGTCAGATTTGGGCGCACTGCGTCGTTACAAATCGCTTATGTGGCATGGCCACACCGCGCGATTTGCGCCTAGCATTGCATCCCAACTCTGACGGCCAAATGG
>CAIXMC010000396.1 GCA_903920405.1 uncultured beta proteobacterium | reverse complement strand
CATAAGCGATTTGTAACGACGCAGTGCGCCCAAATCTGACGAGCCAAAAGCGGAACTTATTGTTGACCATATCCTTACCTCGTTGGGGCATGGAATTCTTGCCCCAACGGGGCACCGCATACCAGCGAAGGGCAACGCCCTGGGAAAAACACCCCGGCCATTTCCGCGTTCTGAAGGAACGCCGCATATCGCAGTAAAACTCATCGAATACACTTACAGATTGACCTGAAACATCTATTTTTCACCGCCACATTGCGTTTGAAGAGGATCGCTATCGTCCATTGAACGGTATTGGATTTTCACCACCAAGATTATCTATCTGCATTTCCCTTCAAAATATACGCCATGAAACTTAGACAGTATTCCTTGTGGTTCTCGTTCGTCGTGTTGCTTGTGCTGAGTGCCAACGCCATGTTTTTGCTGATGATCAAAGGTAGTCACGAACGCGTTGTCAAAGAACAGGAACACCGGCAACTGGCGATGTCACTGGCTCAGGAATTGCAGTACGAAACAGAACAATTAACGAACTTTGTGCGAGAGTTCACCAGCACAGGTCAAATACGTTATCTGACTTATTATTATGATATTCTGGCCATTCGTCATGGCGAAAAACCTTATCCAGAACATTATGTTTCAGGTGCTTACTGGGATTTGGTGATTTCCGGCGACATCAAACATCAGTTTTTGCCTAATGGCATGCAGCGTCCCTTGGTTGATCGCATGACATCACTGGGGTTCAGCCGTGAAGAATTCCAGGCATTTGGCAAGGTTCTCGCGGCAACCGATGCCATGAAACAGATTGAGCAAATCGCCTTCGCTGCAACCCAGGGGCTTTATGACCCTGTGATGGCAGATTTTGTGTCCGGTGGTGAACCTCACCTTGAATTTGCAAGCCAACTGGTTCATAGCCAGAAATACAACCAGCTCAAAGCCCATCTTGCAAAAGCAGTTGCAGAAATGGCGTTGCTTGTCGATGAACGAACCAACAAGGCAGTCACCCAGGCTGCCAATGATCTGGTACGCTGGATCTACCTGACTTTAGGCAGTATGGCGCTGACTTGTGTGATGGTTTTGACTGCATCGCGAGTCATTCGCCGTAGTGTGCTACGACCCATCGAAATACTCTCCATGGCGGCAAAGCGTTTGGCGTGTGGGGACTACTCCACGCGTATCCGTGCCACGGGTAACGTAGTCACATCGGCAACCGATCGCATGTCTTTGAAGTCAAACGACAGTGATGAACATGGGGTTGAAGAATTGGTAGTTCTTGGCTCCATACTTGATGGTATGGCAGCGTCCATTGAGCAAGACATCCGACTGCGTCAGCAAACGCAACAGGAACTAGAGGCCGCCAATCAACAAACCGAGCTATCACGTTGCGCGGCCGAGGAAGCCACACGTGCCAAGTCGATGTTTTTAGCCAATATGAGTCATGAAATTCGCACACCCATGAATGCCATCATCGGCATGGCTTATCTGGCACTGCAAACCGACCTGACCACGCGCCAAAGAAGCTACATTGACAATGCCCATGGCGCTGCCCTGTCTTTGCTGGGCATCATCAACGATATTCTTGACTTTTCCAAAGTAGAAGCAGGCAAGCTGGAGCTGGAAAATGCCCGCTTCATCCTGGAAGAAGTGGCCAGTCATTCCCTGTCACTCTTGCGTCAGCGAGCGCTTGAAAACGAAATTGAGCTGCTGTTTGATGTCACTGATCCGCTGCTGCTAGGCGATCAGGGTGCGTTGATGGGTGATTCGCTGCGTCTTGGGCAAATTTTGACCAACTTGTTGTCAAATTCGCTCAAATTTACCCACCGTGGCCATGTCAAACTCAGTATCAGCGTTGAAGAGCGTCGCGGTACCCATGTGTTCCTGCGGTTTTGTGTCAATGACACAGGGATTGGCATGTCTGAAGAACAGGTGAGGCGGCTTTTTCAGGAATTTTCTCAAGCCGATGGTTCTACCGCACGTAAGTACGGTGGCACCGGGTTGGGTCTGACCATCTCAAAAAGGTTTGTTGAATTGATGCATGGTCGTCTATGGGTTGAAAGCACTTTGGGTGTTGGGGCAAGTTTTATTTTTACCGCACGCTTTTCCACTGCCAGTTTGGCATTGCCCGTCACAACCGTATTGACGGGTGTTGATCATTTGCGCATCCTGGTCATAGACGATCAGCCAGAGGCACGATGTGTACTGGTGGGTTTGCTGAAAGCGTTGGGGGTCGGTCGCGCTCATGCTCAAGGCATTGAAAGTGCCGACAGCGGACATGGTGCGCTGTCCATGATAAAACAGGCTTTTGATGCAGGTACACCGTACGACCTGTTGCTGATGGATTGGGTCATGCCAGACATGGATGGCGGCGATGTGCTTCAAGCCCTGCAAACCAGTGGCATGACGACCGTTTCGCTGCCCGTTGTGATCTCGGCCTATGATTCTGATACGATTCATGAAACTTCACAACGTCTGGGTGCCCGTCATTTTTTGTCCAAACCAGTTTTGCCAGGTGCATTACGCCAATTGCTCAACCACCTGACCGGCAATACCAGCGACGAAAGAAGAACTCGTCAGAGTCATCATGTCCGTGCGGATTTGCGCGGTATGCGTGTGCTGTTGGTGGAAGACAATCTCATCAATCAGCAACTGGCGACTGAACTGATGGAAAGCCGAGGCATCATCGTCACGGTTGCCAACAACGGATTGGCAGCACTCGATCAATTGGCGGCCGTTGCTGCCAATCACTACCACGTTGTCTTGATGGATTTGCAAATGCCTGTGATGGACGGTTTCGAGGCAACCCGCCGCTTGCGGTCAGACCTTCGTTATGCTGAGCTGCCGATCGTGGCCATGACAGCACACGCCATGGTTGAAGAACGTGAACGCTGCCAGGCCATGGGCATGAATGGTCACCTTGGCAAACCCATTGAACCCGAAGATTTTTACGTTACTTTAGCTTGCTATTACACGGCAATCACGAAAGGCGCGGTCATGCCAGGCTGGATAGCAGCAGTACCGGTTGAAGGCACAACGCTACTTTTGCCTACCATTCATGGGCTAAATACTGTCAGCGGTCTGCGCCGTGCAGATGACAATGTTGAACTGTATGTAAAAATGCTGAACATGTTCATCAGCGACTATGTCGACTTTTTGGACAAGTTCAGGCATTATCTGGATGCAAAACAGTGGAATGATGCTGAGCGCCATGCCCACACCATCAAGGGTTTGGCTGGAACCTTGGGTGCCAATGAAGTGCAGGCTTTGGCCGCAGCACTTGAGGTGGCTTGCAAGCGCCGTGAAATGGAGGATGCCAACACGACATTGCAAGCCTTGACCTTGACGCTCACACCTTTAATCACGGCCTTGCAACAGCACTTTGCCCATTCAAAAGCCGCTGTGACACCGTCCGAATCAACATCTTCCCAACCGAACAAAATTCCTGACTGTCTTGCACAATTGCGCCAATTATTGAATGATGGTGATAGCGATGCCGTTGATCTTTATGAACAACATCACCAAGAGTTTGTCAGCATCTCGTCTGCCCAGTGGGGGCAGCGCTTTAATACCGCACTGCAAAATTTTGAGTTTGATACCGCACAAACGCTACTCACCGAACTTTCTCAAAATTTTTCAAGGGTCGATTGAACAAAAATGATCATGGACATATCCGTCAAAGAGCGTCCCACTATTTTGGTAGTGGACGACACACCCGCAAATTTAAGCCTGCTGTCTCATGTGCTCAAGGGGCAATACCGTATCAAAATCGCCAATAATGGTGTCAAAGCGCTTGAACTGGCCACCGCAGCACCACCTGATTTGATATTGCTGGACATTATGATGCCAGAAATGGACGGCTTTGAAGTCTGTCGGCGTTTGAAGGCCACAGAGGCTACGCGTCAAGTACCGGTTATTTTTCTCACCGCCAAAACCGAAATTGACGATGAATCCCTGGGGTTTTCGCTCGGTGCAGTTGATTTCATCCATAAGCCCATCAGTCCCCCCGTTGTGGTAGCGCGAATTAAAACGCATCTGGAAATCAAGTCATGGCATGATTTTTTGATGGATCAAAATGCCTGGCTGCAAATGCAGGTAGAAAAGCGCTTGTCTGAAGTCAACCACATGCAAGATGCCACAATTTATGTGATGGTCTCTTTGGCTGAATTTCGTGATGAGTCCACAGGCAACCACATCCGTTGCACCCAGGAATATGTGCGTTTACTTGCACAAGAGTTGTCCAAACTTCCCCATTACAACGCTCTTTTGACTCCGAGTTATATCGAACAGCTCGCCAAATCAGCGCCTTTGCACGACATCGGCAAAATCGCCATTCCTGATCATATTTTGTTAAAACCAGGCAAACACACACCTGAAGAGTTTGACATCATGAAAACCCACGCCCAGCGCGGCTATGACATGCTCAAGCGGGTAGGTAAGCACATGGGGGAACAGGGCGAGTTTTTAACCCTGGCCATGGAAATTGCGGGTTGCCATCATGAAAAATGGGATGGTTCTGGTTACCCTAATGGTTTGGTGGGAGCAGCCATTCCATTGTCTGCCAGGTTGATGGCTGTTGCTGATGTGTTTGATGCCATGATGGCTCGTCGTTCCTACAAAGAACCGGTAGATCATACGTATGCGACCCAAATGATTGTCGAAGGGCGTGGTCGCCATTTTGACCCCGAAGTTGTTGATGCTTTTTTGGAGGTTCACGATGACTTCGTGCAATTCGCTGCTGCATGGACAAGCCATTGACAACAGGGCGCGTTCAACTGAGGAATCAAGGCTCAAATCTAAGATCTAAGATGATGGTCACTCTGAAAATCTTACCCTCATGATGTCTGTTTTTTCCATTTGTATGGGTGCCTGTATGGGTGCCTTGTCGCGTTGGGCTTTGGGTCTTTGGCTGTACCCTGTGGCGATTATTCCCCTTGGCACTCTGGCGGCTAACCTTATTGGCTGCTATTTGATTGGTGTGGCAGTGGCAGTTTTTCATGCCATGCCTCAC
This sequence comes from uncultured beta proteobacterium, assembly GCA_903920405.1. GTDB lineage: Bacteria > Pseudomonadota > Gammaproteobacteria > Burkholderiales > Burkholderiaceae_C > Rhodoferax. The sequence goes on along the minus strand of CAIXMC010000396.1, from coordinate 21,530 downwards.
CTGGATCCCTATTGGCGACTGGCCATCATCACGGGCTTTTTAGGTGCGCTCACCACGTTTTCCAGTTTTTCAGCCGAAGTCATTGCCATGCTGGAGTTAGAGCGCTATTGGCTAGGCTTGGGCACTGCAGCCATGCACCTGTTTGGCTCGTTGCTGCTGACTTGGGCAGGCATTCAAACTGCGGTTTTTTTCATGACCCATCGGTAGTGTCGTAGTGTCGGCTTCCCACCTAAAGCGGGACAAAGATAGAGTCGCAAGCCGATTCAGATGAAGTCAGATGCCGTCGCTTGTTACTATTACTTCTGCGGCAAATTGGGGGCAAAGGCAAGCAAAGCGTGATGGCGCTGGGGAATCTTATCCATCGCTCTCTGTCCCGCCTTAAGTGGGAAGCCAATAAAGGCTTCCAACTTAAGGCGGGACAAATGCAATATCAATGGGTGACGTTTGATTAGCTCACCGTAGTTTTCTTGACTGAGGAAGCTCACCCCTTTGCTTGCCTTTGCCGTCAATTGGGGTGGTGTCTCACCATTGACATACGCTACCAAAGGTGACGGGCTATTCCATCACATCTGCACCAGCAGGTGATTTGTAGCGAAAAAGTTCAACGGGCAGAACGGGATTGACCTCAAACCGGTCAAAGCGCAATACCGATCGCTGCCCGAAACTGTCCATCATCTCCAGCACTGCCAAACTCGCCATAGCATCTGTTGCGGTAAAACCCAGTTGAATGGATTGCATACTGCCATCGGCCTCTGTGGGGATGGCCAACACCCACTGCAAACCATCTCGGTCAGGCGCATTGCTCAGGGTGTAATGCTGTTGCAGTGCCAGCACATTGGGGGCTGCGGCAATCAGCGCGGCGGGCGTAGTGCCCAAAACCACGGACTGTTTGCGCTTGGTGACCTGATTCAAATCGGGGTCATACAGCCACACGGTTTTGCCATCCGCCACAATGGTTTGTAAAAAAGGTTTGACGTAATTGAACCTGAAACGGTCGGGTCTGGCAAATGCAAAGCTGCCGGTGGAAGTTTTATGTTTGTTGTTGCCTGGTGATGTCACCACCTGAGTGAACTCGCATCGACCGGTGCTGACGGTTTGTACAAATTTTTCCAGGCTTTTTAGGCCTGTAGCGCTAGATACACTTGCATAGGAAGCTATCAATAAAATAGCAAAATGGAAGGATTTCATCCTTCGCTGCCCAGTGGCACCAGAATGTCTCGCTGTCCGTTGTTGCCCAGGCTGCCAATCAATCCGGCTTTTTCCATGGCTTCGAGCAGGCGTGCGGCACGGTTATAGCCAATTTTCAGGTGGCGCTGCACCAAAGAGATACTGGCCTTGCGGTTTTTGAGAACAATGGCCACAGCCTCGTCATACATGGCATCTTTTTCGCCACTGTCGCCACCGCTGATGTCAATGGCCACATTGGCATCGTTTTCCACAATATTGCTTCCTTCCAAAATACCTTCAATGTAATTGGGTTTGCCATGGCGCTTGAGGTAAGTGACCACCCTGTGAACCTCATCATCACTCACAAACGCTCCATGAACCCGAACGGGCTGCCCCGTGCCGCTGGGCATGTAGAGCATGTCGCCCATGCCCAGAAGAGCCTCGGCACCCATTTGGTCAAGGATGGTGCGACTGTCAATTTTGCTGCTCACCTGAAAGGCAATGCGCGTGGGGATGTTGGCCTTGATCAAGCCGGTAATCACATCCACGCTGGGGCGCTGGGTGGCCAAAATCAAATGAATGCCAGCCGCACGCGCTTTTTGGGCAAGACGGGCAATCAGCTCTTCAATTTTTTTGCCCACCACCATCATCAAGTCGGCCAGTTCGTCAATCACCACCACAATGTGCGGCAGGCGTTGCAGTGGCTCGGGGGTGTCGGGTGTCAGGCTAAAGGGGTTGCCAAAACAGTCGCCCCTGGCACGCGCTTCGTCTATTTTTGCGTTGAAACCAGCTAAGTTGCGCACACCCATGTTGCTTAACAGTTTGTAGCGGCGCTCCATCTCGTTCACACACCATGCCAGGCCGTTGGCTGCTTGTTTCATGTCGGTCACCACCGGGCACAACAGGTGGGGAATGCCTTCATACACTGACATTTCCAGCATTTTGGGGTCAATCATCAACAAGCGCACATCATGAGCCTCAGCCTTGTAGAGCAGACTCAAAATCATGGCGTTGATGCCCACCGATTTTCCAGAACCGGTGGTGCCGGCCACCAGAACGTGCGGCATTTTGGCCAAATCTGCCACAACGGGCAGACCCACAATGTCTTTGCCCAAACCCATTGTGAGCAAAGACTTGGCTTCGTTGTAAATGGGTGAACCCAAAATTTCTGACAGCTTGATGGTTTGACGTCTGGCATTGGGCAGTTCGAGTGCCATGTAATTTTTGCCTGGAATAATTTCCACCACGCGGATGGACACCAGACTCAATGACCGTGCCAAGTCTTTGGCCAGACCGACAATTTGTGCGCCTTTCACCCCCGTGGCTGGCTCAATTTCATAGCGAGTGATCACGGGGCCGGGCTGTGCGAGCACCACAGTGACGGCTACCCCAAAATCTTTTAGTTTTTTTTCAATCAAACGGCTGGTCATCTCCAGAGTTTCATTGGACACACCTTCCTGGCGAAGGTTGGCCTTGTCCAGCAGATCAACTTGAGGCAATGTGCAGTCCGAGACATCATTGAACAAGGTTTGGGGTTGCTCTTTGACCGATAAGGTGCTCTTGGGGGTATCCATGACAGGTTCAATCCGTACCGTGGGGTGCTCTAAATGGCTTAAACGTTCCTGAGACAGCGCCTTTACACGCTCTTTTGCAGCCTGTTGACCTTGCCTTGAATCTTGTACCAATTCATACTTTTCACGCCCAAAACGAATTTGAGCGAACAGCCACGCCCCAAGTCGCTCTGCCAACTGTGCCCACGAAAAACGAAAGATGAATGCCATCCCCATCAAACCCAGCACAATGCACACCAGAGCAGAGCCAACCTCGCCAAACCATGTCAGCACCAGGGGACCCAGCCAATAGCCCACAATACCGCCACCATGACTGGGCAGATGGGCCTCAAAGCGGTAAAACCTGCTCCACTCCAGGCTGGCACTGGACATGAGCAGCAGCACTAACCCCAACCAAAACGCCAAATGTCGCCAGACCTTGGCAGAGCGTGCAGGCCGCGCCTGTGAACGACGGTCTGTCAGCCATTCGTAACCATGCAGCCAGCGTGCCACATTGGCCATCCAAAGCCGCACCGCCGCAGCTACACACCACCACACTGAAAAACCCAATACAAAATAGCTGGCATCTGCCACCCATGCACCCAGGCGACCCACGCGGTTGAGCGTGACCGTGCCAACACCCGAAGTGGACCATGCTGCATCCAGCGTGGAATAGCTGCCCAGCGACATCACCCATAACACCCAAAGTGCCAGCACTACCACCAGCAACATGCCCATCAAAGACCACAGCTCAACTGCCAGACGACTCCAGTCAAAGTGTGTTGGCGTTGGTGTTGGCGATGATGCTTCTGAGGATTGCAGTGTGTGAACCAAATAAGTCATGAAAAAATGATTTCAAAGCGACGCTAAAGAAAAATGCGAACTGGTATCTTGCTTTGATTTTTCAGATTTGTCGGTGCCACGCTCGTGCACTGAACGCCTATCCGCCAAAATCAGACTGCCATCTGGACGCGTGGTGACGAAACCCTGATCTTCAAAATCGCGCATCACACGGCTAACGGTCTCACGCGTGGCCCCCACCATTTTGGCAATGTCCTGGCGCGATATTTTGTTGCGTATAACGAGGTGGTTATCAGCATGCTCAGCAGCATTCACCAGCACCGAAGACACCCTGTCATAAACATCCATCAGCGCCAATGACATGATTTGCTCATCCGCCTTGCGAAGTCGGTGCGCAAGGCATTGAATCATGGCTTGGGCGATAGTGATGTTGGTTTTCAGGCAAACCTGAAATTCGGCGCTGCCCAGCACCAGCATATCTGTTTCGGTTTGTGCTTCAACATTGGCCGAGTGCGCACAACCATCAATCAAACTCAATTCACCCACATAATCTCCAGCCCCAAGTGTTGCCAAAATCACTTCTCGACCACGCTGGTCCGAGATAACCACACGCGCCTGCCCCTGCAAAATGACAAACAAGGCATCGCCGATTTGACCCTGCTTCACAATGAACGTACCGCGTTTGACGTGTATTTTTTGCACGGTATTCGCTAAAAACGATATTTGCGATGGTGTCAATGCTGAAAAAATGGGCACTCTGCGCAATAAATCAAGATTGCTTAACGCTGCCATGGTACGACTCCTGTTTTTTGAAAAAATTCTCATGTTGGCATAGCCTACGCTATTGCAGTCTAACTGTAATGCCAGTTTTGCCACCCCAAATCATGAAATACGCACTGGGAACGCGGGCATATTGCCCGCTATTGGCGCAGCCAATCCAATGCTGGCAAGATGCCAGCGCTCCCAGGAGTGATGCTATGATTTTTGCGGTATTTCACGTTAAACTTAATCACTGTATTTTCACATCTAATTTTTTAGAAAGCTTTTATGACTCCCACACGTCACTCCAAAGTTTTGATTCTTGGCTCTGGCCCTGCCGGTTATACCGCAGCCATTTATGCTGCGCGTGCCAATCTTCATCCCTTGCTGATTACCGGTATGGAGCAAGGTGGCCAACTGATGACTACCACTGAGGTGGACAACTGGCCTGCCGATGTGATGGGCGTGCAGGGACCTGAATTGATGCAGCGTTTTTTGGCGCATGCAGAGCGCTTCAAAGCCGATATTGTGTTTGACCACGTCAACGGTGTCGATTTGTCCAACCGCCCCTTCACGCTGGTAGGCGACAGCAGCACTTATACCTGCGATGCGCTAATTGTGGCGACGGGGGCATCTGCCAAATACTTGGGCTTGCCTTCTGAAGAAGCCTTCAAGGGAAAAGGGGTCTCGGGCTGCGCCACTTGCGACGGTTTTTTCTATCGCAATGACGTGTGTTGCGTGGTCGGCGGTGGCAACACGGCGGTTGAAGAGGCACTGTATTTGTCCAACATTGCCGCAAAAGTGTATTTGATTCACCGCCGTGACAAGTTTCGCGCCGAGCCTATCATGATGGACCACTTGAACGCCAAGGTAGCAGCAGGCAAAATTGAACTAAAAACCTTTTGTTTGGTAGATGAAATTCTGGGTGATACCACTGGTGTGACGGGGGTTCGTATCAAAAATGTCCACACAAGCAGTGTTGAAAACCTGACGCTCAAAGGCTGTTTTATTGCCATTGGACATGCGCCCAACACCGGTATTTTTCAAGGCCAGCTTGACATGAAAGGCGGCTACATCATCACAAATGGAGGTCACACCGGCTTTGCAACCCAAACCAGCGTGCCCGGCATTTTTGCAGCGGGTGATGTGCAAGACCATATTTATCGCCAGGCCATCACCAGTGCAAGTACCGGCTGCATGGCTGCACTCGATGCTCAGCGATTTCTGGAGAAGTAGGAGTCACGGTCACAGAGGGTCGGTCGCTACAATCGGCGACTTTGCTGAAGTGCCCCATTGCGGGCGTTTCCTTCAGTCCTCGGGTTACCGCCACCCTTTTTTCCTGGCGAGGTGAGGCCTCTTTCCTTTTTGAGGCTGTTAAAAACTATCGGAGTGTTGATATGGCACGAAAATGTGTAGTCACGGGCAAAGGCCCTATGGTGGGGAACAAAGTTTCCCACGCCAATAACAAAACCAAGCGCAGGTTTCTGCCCAACCTGCAGTACCGCCGGTTTTGGGTGGAGTCTGAAAACCGCTGGATTCGTCTGCGAATTTCCAATGCAGGGCTTCGCTTGATTGATAAAAATGGGATTGATGTCGTGCTCGCAGACTTGCGTGCGCGTGGTCAAGTTTGATTGAATAAGGAAACATCATGGCAAGCAAAGGCACACGCGAAAAAATCAAGCTCGAATCTACAGCCGGTACAGGTCACTTTTACACCACGACCAAAAACAAAAAAACCACCCCTGAGAAATTGTTGCTCAAGAAATTTGACCCCAAAGCGCGCAAACACGTGGACTACAAAGAAATCAAGCTCAAGTAATCCAATCTGGTCTTGGTAGCTATTATTTTAATAGCTACTAACGCTTATCCAGCAAGGGCTAGAGGCCAAAAACTCTGGTTTTTTTTACGCATGATAAGCCGGACTTGGGATATGGTGAACTGAACTTTGGCATGGCCTGTCATCATCGGCAAACCAAAGTGCCATTACTTACGAAACCCCATAATCACTTCCCATTTTCATCATGCAAATTGCAGTCACCAGTCAAAACCGCAAAACCGTCACCAACCACGCCGGCAAATGCCGCAATTTCTGGCTTTACCGCATTGACAACCAACAAGTTCAAGACAAGCAATTGATCGAGTTGTCCAGGGAGCAGAGCTTTCACGAATGCGCCCACACAGCCGATCCTCTCACGCCTCATCCGCTAGATGACATCCACGTGCTGATGACTGGCGGCTTGGGGCAGGGCTTACAAAACCGCCTGAAGCAAAAAAACATTCAGGCAGTCGTCACAACAGAAACCGACCCCGATCAAGCGATCCTTGCCTGGTTGAACGGGGCTGTCTTATCTAAAAGTTGTGACTAGTAGAAGAGTTGGTAGCATTTATTTGTTTATATTACTATTAAAAAGATAGCTATCTACGCAAGCAGGACGCGCGCTAGAGGCCGATTTGTTATACAAAAAAACTCACTCAAGTTCGCTTGGATTGACAGGTGAATGTTGCCACCTCCACAAAGGAGATACCGCATTGGTTTGAATCACCTTTGATGAAAATAGTTCTGAATGCTTTCTTGGCACTTTTGATTGCCCTACTGCTCGCAGGCATGGGGGCGGGCTATTGGTATGTTTCAGGCAAACTCCCAAAACGTCATGGTGCTGTCACATTAGACCGTCTAAGTTCTTTCGTTACAGTGCGCTATGACGAGCGCGGTGTGCCGCACATTCAAGCCGGCAATGAATTGGACCTGTACCGAGCCTTGGGCTACGTACATGCCCAGGACCGCTTGTTTCAAATGGAAATGCTCAGACGCTTGGCACGTGGCGAAATGGCCGAAGTGCTGGGTGTCAAAATGGTCAACATAGATCGTCTGTTTAGAACTTTGGGCTTGCGCGACAACGCTGAAAAAGTGATTGCTCAACTGGATATGCAAAGCCCTGCTGTGATGTCTCAATTGGCTTACCTGGATGGCATTAACCAGTTTCAATCCACACACCCCGTGCCGATGGAGTTTGATATTTTGGGCATCACGCGGCGCGATTTCACTTTGCAAGACACCCTCGCCATATCGGGCTATTTGGCTTACAGTTTCGCCGCAGCGTTCAAAACCGAGCCGCTGCTGAGTTTCATACGCGATGAGCTGGGCGCTCAATACATGACCATTTTTGACCAGGAATGGAATCCCTTGGGTGTCATTGACAAAGCCAACAATGCACACAAAAAGCCCGATTGGCAAGCGCTGGCGCAACTAGCCCAAACCAGCAACAGTATTTCTGACCTGACCGGATTGCCTCTGTTTGAAGGCAGTAACGCCTGGGTAGTGTCAGGCCAGCGCAGTTCCAGCGGCAAACCGATTTTGGCAGGTGACCCTCACATGAGCTTTGCGCTGCCATCGGCGTGGTATGAAGCGCATTTATCCATGCCGGATTTTGATCTTTATGGACATTTTCAGGCGCTCAACAGTGCAGCCATGCTGGGACACAACATGCAGTTTGGATGGAGCTTGACACTGTTTCAAAACGATGACATGGACATGGTGACAGAAACCATCAATCCAAATAACCCTGACCAAGTCTGGTTTCAAGGCCATTGGGTGGATATGCCTGTTCGTGAAGAAATCATCAAGGTCAAAGCTGCCAAGCCCGTCACTTTGCGAGTGCAAACAACACCGGATGGCCCCATCATCACCGATGCTTTTTCAGATCAGCTTAACAACAAAACTCCCGTGGCACTTTGGTGGACATTTCTGCAAACGGACAACAAGCTGCTGCAAGCCTTTTATGACCTGAATCGAGCCGACACCCTGGTCAAAGCGCGCCACGCTGCAAGCCAGATTCACGCACCCGGCATGAACATTTTGTGGGCCAGTGAAACGGGCGACATAGCTTGGTGGGCAGCCGCCAAACTGCCCATTCGGCGTTTAAACGTCAATCCCGCTTTTATTCTGGATGGCTCAAAACCAGAGGCTGACAAACTGGGATATTACAGGTTTGAAGACAACCCGCAAGAAGAAAATCCCGCACGCGGCTACATCATGTCGGCCAACCAGCAACCCGACTCCATCAGCGGTCTGCCCATTCCCGGCTACTACAGCCTGTATGACCGCGCCCAGGCTTTGAACAACCAACTGGGCAATGATGCCACGCAATGGAACCTACTCAACACACAATCGCTGCAACTCAGTACACAAACACTTTATCCACGGCGTATTTTGAAACCTTTGCTGTCTGCTTTGACCAATGTCGTACGCGACCCCATGGAGCGATCCATTTTTGACAGCCTGGTTCAATGGGACGGGCAATACACGCTGATGAACATTCCGCCTACCGTCTTTACCCAGTTTCTGTACGAGCTAACGCATGCGGCCATGTATGACGAACTAGGCCCTGCACAATTCAAAAACCTGCTGGGCACGCGCGCACTTGACTTGGCCCTGCCTCTGTTGGCTGAAGACCCTGAATCACCGTGGTGGGACAACGTCAAAACTCCAGAGACCGAAGAATGCGAAGACATCATCGAAATAGCTTGGAACAATACGATGAAGCACCTCAAACAAACTTTAGGCAACAGCCCCAACGGCTGGGGATGGGGCAAAGCGCACACCCTAACCCACGTTCACCCTTTGGCTTCTCAATCGCACTGGGACTGGATATTTAACGTGGGACCTTTTGAGATGCCAGGTGGGCGTGAAGTGCCCAATAACATGTCCACCGCCATAGGCCCTGCCCCCTGGGCTGTCAATTACGGCCCATCAACCAGGCGTGTGATTGACTTTAACGACGCAAGCACGGCAACAGGCATTAACCCGGTGGGACAAAGTGGCGTATGGTTTGATTCACACTACAAAGATCAGGCCGCAACCTTTGTGGCAGGCGGCTACATGCCCCAGCATTTGAGCGAAAAAGACATTGCCACCAACACCCAAAGCACACTCACATTCAAGCCGGCTACACCTGTTGCAGGCAGCGGCAAATGAGACATCTAGGTTGAATGGCACCCCACGAAGGAACTGGCCATGGCCAGCACTTGTTGCAGCGCATCGGGCGCATCGCAGGCCACCACTTGACGATCGGGCATGGAACGCAACCATGTGATTTGCCGTTTGGCAAGCTGGCGGGTGGCACAAATACTCTTGTCGCGCAATTCGATCATGGGCCACATGCCATCGAGGGCCTGCCACGCCTGGCGGTAGCCCACAGATCGCAGGGCAGGCAAGTCAGGGTGCAAGTCACTTCGTTGGCGCAAGGCTGCGACTTCATCCAGAAAACCACCCTTGAGCATGGCATCAAAACGCTTTGCAATGCGTAGGTGCAGCCATGCGCGGTCTTGCGGCTCTAGTGAAATCAGCAAGGCGTGACGGTGCTGAAAATTGATATCATTTGTGCCTGTAACGCTTGTCAACACTGCGTGAGCAGCTATCGATTTTGAAGTATGGAAAGATGACAATGGCCGCCCTGTTGCGCGAAAAACCTCCAGTGCGCGAGAAATGCGCTGCGCATCAGTCGGGGCCAAACGCAATGCGGTCGTGATGTCCACTTGTGCCAGTTCATCATGTAGCGCAGGCCAACCTCTTTGGGCTGCTTGTGCTTGCAGATCGGCACGAATGGATGGATTGGAACGTGGCATATCGTCCAGGCCAAAACGCAAGGCATTCAAGTACAGCATGGTTCCGCCCACCAAAAGGGGCAGCTTGCCGCGAGCGTGAATGTCAGCCATGAGTACCTGTGCATCTGCTACAAATTCAGCGGCACTGTAAGCCGATAGGGGGTCACGGATATTGATCAAATGGTGCGGCACGGCTGCGAGTTCGCTTGCACCAGGTTTGGCTGTGCCAATGTCCATGCCTTGATAGACCAACGCTGAATCGACACTGATGATCTCGACTTGGATGTGCTCTGCAATGACCATTGAGGCAGCCGTTTTGCCGGATGCCGTAGGGCCGATGATGGCCAGGTAGCGAGGCAATGGCGGCGTTCGTTGGCGTGGGGCGGTAGGCTGTCGAAATTCAAGCATATGGTTACGCTATGTTTTACCCGATACCCTTACGCATACATACCCACCGGGGGCAGATCGCAAAAAATATCGACAACGGCAATGATCAAGTCAGGAAATGCCAAGGGCGAACAAACATCTTCGACCCCATAGATCAGCGGTTTGCCATAGGCACGGTTCACCAGGCGATAGATGGTCACCGAACGATCCAACGGATGGACCAGCCAGTATTCAGGAACGCCATGTCGCTCGAACAGGGTGCGCTTGGTGCGCTGATCGTGGACGGCTGTGCTGGGCGACAAGACCTCAATCACCCAATCCGGCGCACCCAGACAGCCGTGGTTATCTTTGAGTTTGTTGGGGTCACAAACCAGGCTGATGTCGGGCTGCACCACGGTGTCAACCTCGTGATCATCTACCCCCGCATCAGGCAGCCGTACATCAAAAGGAGCAACAAAAGGACGACAGGACTTGCCATGAAAAAAGTGATGAATTCTGGCAAACAATTCGCCCACGATCAATTGGTGAAAATTGGTCGGTGCCGGACTCATGGCATACGCCTGTCCGTCGATGATTTCCCAACGTTCATCCTCTGGCCACGTCAAGTAGTCAGCATAAGTAAAACCCGTTTCGTGATGGCGTAGCGGTAAGCCCATGGTCAATGCTCCTGAAAATATGGTAGAAAAAGGCCTGTAGAGCGCAGTGGCTATGCATAGTGCGCTATGAAAATAATATAAATCCCTAGCTTTGACTGATAACGCACACCCTATCACTTTACACCTTCAGGGTGTCCATTTTTGTATTGGCGATGCCAGGGCACGGCGCGTCACTTGACATTCTCGGACAAAGCATTGAACCTCAATGCGTCAAGGTTTGAGTGCATGAACCAAAAACAGGGCGATGGATGGAAAGCACAAAAGCAAGATGATGCGAACAAAGTCGGACAGCAAAAACGGGATGACCCCCTTGAACGTCTCAACCAGGGGAACGTCTTTGGCAAGCCTGTTGATAATGAACACATTCATGCCCACCGGTGGATGCACCAGACCGATTTCCACCACCATCAAAGCCAGAATGCCAAACCACACGCTTTTGTCAGCATTGGGTAGGCCATAAAAATCAAGCCCCATCACCAGGGGATAAAAAATGGGAATGGTCAGCAAAATCATGGCCAGACTGTCCATCACGCAGCCCAGCAAGATATACATCAACAAAATCACCCCCATGACCGCCACAGGGCTAAGGGCATGAGATTGCACCCATGTGGCCAATTCAACCGGCATGTTCGACAATGCCAAAGTTGAATTCAGCATATCTGCCCCCAGAAGCACCAAAAAAATCATGGCGGTGGCTTGCGCTGTGCCCAAAGCGCTGTCCAGAAAACCACGCCAGCGCATACCGCCTGAGGTGACTGCCAGCAGTGCGCAGGCAGCAGCACCAATGGCAGCAGCCTCTGTGGGGTTAGCCCAGCCGCCGTAAATGCCCACAATCACCACAGCAAAAACCAGCAACAAAGGCAAAGCCTGTTGCAGTGCATTCAGACGCTCGCGCCAGTTGGAACGGGGCCCAGCCGGGCCAGATTCTGGTTTGAAAGTCACTACCGCGACCACCACCAGCATGTAGCCCAGCATGGCGATGGCCCCAGGTACGATGGCGGCCACAAACAAATCACCAATGGACTCCTGGGTCAAAATGGCATAAATAACCAAGGGGATGGACGGCGGAATCAGAATGCCCAAAGTGCCGCCTGCGGCTAGGCAGCCCGTAGAGAGTGCGCCAGAATAGCCACAGCGTTTCAATTCAGGCAATGCCACTTGCCCCATGGTGGCCGCAGTGGCCACGGACGACCCACAAATGGCCCCAAAACCAGCACAAGCCCCAATCGAGGCCATCGCCACGCCGCCCCTCAGATGCCCCACAAAGGCCTCCACCAAACGAAACAACGTCCGACTCAAGCCGCCCTGCGTTGCCAACTGACCCATCAGCAAAAACAAAGGGATAACAACAAGATCGTAATTGGACAGCCTTGCATAAGCCAAATGTTTCAACACATTCAAAATGACTTCAGTACCCGCCAAATAACAGTAGCCCGCAGCACCCACAGTAAACATGGCCATGCCAATGGGAACGCGCAGCACCAACAACACCATCAATACTATGAAAATGATAGTGCCCAACGCAATACCAGTCACGTTAAACGCCCATTTTGACCCACCATTCGGCGGTAGCGCCAATGCAGTCCCATCATGTAAAAACCGGCCAGTCCCAGCAGCAGGAATCCCGGCAGCATCAGCGCCTGTGCCACCCAGACCGGCCAACCCAACACCATGCTGGTTTCGCCGGATTGGTACAAAGAGATAACCCCCGCGCCTGATCGCCAGGTGATGATCCCTCCAAACAGGCCGACCAGCAAAGACCCCAAGGCATCGAGCTGGTGCAGGGTGCTGTCGCTTAACCTGGCGGTAAAGAAGTCCACCTTCATATCGCCACCGTTCAGATGGCAGTAAGCAAAAAAGCTCGCAGAGGCAAACGCCGCAGCCATTTGCAAAATTTCCACATCTCCAAGCACCGGGGCAGATGCCAGTTTGCGCCCAAGAATGCTGACCATGCTCATCACCACCAGTCCTACCAACACCAAGACCCCCAGCATTGCCAACAATTTGGATGTACGAAAAAGCCAGCGCCCAAAAGGGCCAAAAGTCATTGACCCCAACATTATTTGACCGTATGTTTTGCAATCAGGCTGCGTGCCGTGTTCAAAAGCTGTTGGCCATTAAACCCTCTTGCATTCACCTCTGCCACCCAGGCTTCGGTCACAGGTTGGACTGTTGTTTTCCAGCGTTGCAGTTCATCGGCAGCGATCACGTTGTGGATGTTTTTGGCGGTGAGTTGTTTGCCAACGGCGTCAGCCGCTAAAAAAGCTTTGCCTGCCTGCCCTGAGAGCGCTTGACCACTGTTGGCATCGATGACTTTTTGAAGATCGGGGGGCAGGCTCGCGTATTTTGCCTTGTTCATGACCAACATAAAAGTAGCTGTGTAAATGGCAGGTTCACGTGGATCGGTTTCAGAATGAAACCTGGCCAAATCCTGAATTTTGACCGAAGGCACCACATCGTAGGGTGCCAATGCGCCATCAATCACAGACTTGGACAGCGCCTCACTCACACCCGTCACCGGCATGGCCACAGGTGTAGCCCCCAACGCCGTGAGCAGCTTGTTGGTTTGGCGCGTGGAGGTACGCACTTTCATGCCCTTAAGATCAGCCATGGTTTTGATGGGTTTACGGCTCATGTGAAACACGCCATCGCCATGCACATGAAACGCCAGCGCTTTCACATCCCGAAACTCGGCAGCATCCACCTGTTGAACGTAGTCCCACACCGCCCGACTGGTCGCCTCAGGGTTTTGCATCATGAACGGCAATTCAAACACCTCCATCAACAAAAAACGCCCGGCGGTATAGCCTGGCAATGTCCAAATAACATCGGCCACCCCATCTTTGACTTGGTCAAACAACTGTGCCGGTGTACCGCCCAGTTGCATGGACGGGTAAATCTGGCACTTGAGTTTGTTCCCTGAATCCTTGGCAATTTTGTCGCACCAGGGTTGGATAAACATGGTTTGCGCTGCAGACCCCGCAGGCAAAAAATGGTGAACTTTCAACGTGATGGTTTGAGCAAAAGCCGCACCGGCGGTCAATGCCAATGCAGAGAACCAAAGGGAAAATTGGATGATCATGGTGTCCTTGAGTGAAACAGATGGCAACTGAGCGTCGAGTTTAGGATAATTGGGCCGTGTTGCCCGGCACGGTGGTCACAACGGGTACGTTTCAAAGTGATGTGGAATTTACCGTAGATCAGACCTCCCCGCCTTTTTTCTAAAACATAACCTAATTCCAGACATCCCCGTAATGGCAATAGAACGTGGGGCTTCCCACTTAAGGCGGGACAGAGATGGAGCCGCAAGCGGTAGAAGTCAAGCAAGGGATGTCCCACTTATTGTTGCTCTAAAAACACATCGCAACTGATTGATTTTTTGACAAGTCGCCATGATTTTTGGGAGTAATAATAAGTGGTGCATACCTTACTGGCGACACGTCTGGGTGTTGTTCCTCCTTGCAGGCAAGTACATCACCCAAGATGAACTCCTGACTGAAGTGCATCCGTTTGACGGACAATCGCCAGCCTTATGCAAAGCCTAAATACTTCCCCATGCCCCCTTGCGGATGCCAACAGTTCCCTGGACGACTGGTTGGTCTATGCAGAGCACTTGCACCCGGTCAGCATCGATTTGGGGTTAGATCGCGTCAGTACCGTTGCAAATCGCCTGTCGCTGCGCCTGACTTGTCCTGTTATCACGGTGGCCGGCACTAATGGCAAAGGTTCAACCTGCGCCATGCTTGATAGCATTCTGCGACAGGCAGGCTACAAGGTCGGGGTTTATACCTCGCCACATCTGGTGCATTTTGAAGAGCGTTTACGTATAGCCGATCAGCCTGTAAATGCTGCTGAATTGATAGCTGCTTTCGCAATGGTAGAGCGCTCTAGATGCCAAAATGGTGCTGAAGTTTCGCTCACCTTTTTTGAGTTCACCACGCTGGCTATTTTGCTGGTGATGGCGAAATCTGACCTGGACGTTGCCATTCTGGAAGTGGGCCTAGGGGGCAGACTTGATGCCGTCAATATCATCGATGCTGACTGCGTGGTCATCACCAGCATTGATATGGATCATATGGCGTTCCTGGGAACGACGCGTGAGGCCATTGGTCATGAAAAAGCCGGCATTATGCGCACCGGTCGGCCTGCGGTCATCAGTGACCCCCTGCCCCCGCAAAGTGTGCTTGATCATGCCAAAGAGGTAGGTGCTGACGTTTGGCGCGTTGGGGTTGATTTCAATGTGACAGGCGATCAACAGCAGTGGGCATGGTCAGGGCGTGGTCGGCGTTATGGTGGCCTGGCGTTTCCTGCCTTGCGGGGGGGCAATCAGTTGGTTAATGCAGCAGGGGTTTTGGCAGCGCTCACCGCTTTAAGGGATGTCTTGCCCGTTTCTGCGCAAGCGGTGCGAACGGGGCTGGCGTTTGTTCAACTGCCTGGGCGCTTTCAAGTGGTGCCGGGGCAGCCGGTGCTGGTGCTTGATGTGGCACATAACCCCCACGCTGTGGCCACGCTTGTCGTTAATCTGGATGCCATGGGGTTTTTCCCTGTTACCCATGCCATTTTTGGTGTGATGGCCGACAAAGACGTGGGCCAGATGTTGGCACGCATGAATCCTCTGGTCGATCGTTGGTATTTCACCGATTTACCGACCGACAGGGCTGCCTTGGCTTCTGATGTCATGCAATGTTGGCAAGCCATCCACATCCGTCAAGACGTTCATCACGCCAAGGCTGCGTGCTTTCAATCGCCAGAACAGGCATTGAAAGCTGTTCTGGAAGCGGCAAACCCCACTGATAGAATTCTCGTCTTTGGTTCGTTCTACGCGGTAGGCGACATTTTAAAAAAAGGCGTACCGCAGCTTCAGGCACAACACCTGCCAAAATTCTGATCATCGTCAGACAAACCCTATGGCTTTTTTCAAGTTTCGCGACACGGGCGACGTTGCTGATACCCCTCCTCCTTTGAGCGTGGAGCTTCTTCGCCAGCGCGCCAAATACCGCCTGATTGGGGCAACAGTCCTGGTGTTGATTGGCGTGCTGGGGCTGCCTGTGCTGTTTGACCAGCAGCCGCGCCCTATTGCTGTGGATACACCCATTGAAATTCCAGACAAGAACAAAGTGTTGCCTTTGACTTTTCCTGCGCCTGTCATACCTGTTGCGCCCCTGGCACCGGCCTCTTCGGTGGCTGTGTCTTCTGCGTCTGCATCTGAACCGGTACTGATCGAGTATTCTGACCCATCAAAAACAGAAGAAATTATTGAAGGAAAACGGCCTGTAACGCCCGCTGTGTCTGCGTCAGTAGCTCATCAAACTATAGCAAAACACACAACACCCTCTGCAGGTATCCCGTCCATCGTCAAACCCAATAACGCAGCCAAAGTGCAGGCCCTGCTTGATGGCCAGGCATCTGATGTGAGTGCTGTCCCCATCAGTCGTTTTGTGGTGCAGGTTGGTTCATTTGAAGACGCAGCGCTGGCCCATAAAGTGCGTTTGAAGGTTGAACAAGCTGGTCTGAAAACTTACATTCATGTGGCTGAAACCAAAGACGGCCAACGCACTCGGGTTCGTGTGGGGCCATTTAGGATCAAGACTGAGGCTGAAGACGTGGCAAACAAAATCAGAAATTTGAATTTGCATGCCGTCCTGTTAACTTTGTGATGTGACGTTGATGCCTGCTGTGGATTGGATTTTTCTGGTCGTTTTGTTGGTCTCCTTGTTGTTGGGTGCGTGGCGCGGTTTTGTGTATGAGGTGCTGACGTTGGTGGCATGGGCTGCTGCTTTTGTGGTGGCACAGGGGTTGTCACCTGCTGTCGCGCAGCGTCTTCCCATGCAGGGGGCGAGTGACATGATGCGCTACGCCCCCAGCTTTGCACTGGTTTTCATTGTCACCGTCATGATCGGTGGCTTGATGGCCGCCTTGTTTAAAAAAATGATGGTCAAGGTGGGTTTGCGACCGATCGATAGGATGCTGGGTGCTGCTTTCGGTTGGCTCAGGGGAGTTTTTGTGCTGTTGCTGGTCACCACCTTGGTGGCCATGACCCCTTTCAAATCTTCTCCTGCCTGGCAAGAGTCCATGGGCGTGGGTCTGTCCTTGAAGGCCATCAAAGCTTTGAAGCCTGCCCTGCCGCGTGAGATGGGCAAGTATTTGCCGACCTTTATCTGAACCGATTGGAAAACCATGTGTGGAATTGTGGGAGTTGTCAGCAATGAGTCAGTCAATCAGCTTATTTACGATGCCTTGCTGCTGCTTCAGCATCGCGGGCAAGACGCTGCAGGTATCGTGACGCAGCAACATTGCAAGTTTTTCATGCACAAGGCCAGGGGCATGGTGCGTGATGTGTTTCGCACCCGCAACATGCGATCGCTGCCCGGACATTGTGGCTTGGGTCAGGTGCGTTACCCTACGGCGGGCAACGCCTTTAGCGACGCAGAGGCCCAGCCTTTTTATGTCAACGCTCCTTTTGGCATTGTTCTGGTGCATAACGGTAATTTGACCAATGCGCAGGCCCTTAAAACTCAACTGTCCGACACCTATCACCGTCATGTCAACACCGAGAGCGATTCTGAAGTGTTGCTCAACGTGCTCGCGCACGAGATTGAAGTCACTACGCGCGGCATGACTCTCAGCCCCTGCGACATATTTGAGGCTGTGCGCCAGGTCCATTTGCGCGTGCGCGGATCGTATGCAGCGATTGTTTTGATTGCCGGGCATGGTGTGCTGGCTTTTCGTGACCCCTTTGGCATTCGCCCCTTGTGCCTGGGACACAGTGGCAGCACTTGGGTGGTGGCCAGTGAATCAGTGGCACTTGAAGGCACTTCGCACCAGTTTGATCGCGACATTGCTCCGGGTGAGGCCGTGTTCATTGATTTACATGGCCGTGTTCATACGCAGCAGTGTGCCTACAACGCAGTGCTTAGTCCCTGCATTTTTGAATACGTTTATCTGGCACGGCCTGATTCTGTGATGGATGGCATCTCGGTCTATCAGGCACGCCTAAATTTGGGCGAAGCACTGGCTAAGCGGGTGATTTCCACTGTCCCTCCACATGACATTGACGTGGTGATTCCCATCCCCGAGACCAGCCGCCCCAGCGCTGCACAGTTGGCACAATTGCTGGGGCTGCCCTACCGTGAAGGTTTTGTCAAAAACCGGTATGTGGGGCGCACCTTCATCATGCCAGGGCAGTCGGTTCGCAAAAGATCCGTTCGTCAAAAGCTCAACGCCATTGCCAGTGAATTCAATGGCCGCAATGTGTTGTTGGTCGACGACTCCATTGTGCGTGGCACGACCAGCCGTGAAATTGTGCAAATGGCACGTGACGCAGGTGCCCGCAAAGTTTATATGGCCAGTTCAGCACCGCCGGTTCTCTTTCCCAATGTTTATGGCATTGATGTGCCCACACAACAAGAGCTGGTAGCACACAATCGCACAGTAGAACAGATACAGGCCATCATTGGCTGCGATGCATTGATTTATCAGGATGTAGATGGCATGAAAAAAGCCATTGGTTCCTTGAACCCTGCCATCCAGAATTTTGATGCATCCTGCTTTGACGGGATTTACGTGACAGGTGATATCACCCTTAAAGACGTTGTAAGCCTGCACACACACCGCGTGCGTGCCAACGACAATTCTGAAGACACATCTCGCCTGGCCCTACCCAACACTGAAGACTGACACCATGACCACTCAAAAATTACCGGACCACCTGCACCAGGACACACTGGCCGTTCGTACAGGCATTGAACGCAGCCAGTATGGCGAAAACTCCGAAGCCCTGTATTTGACCAGCAGCTTCATCCAACCCGATGCCGAAACCGCCCGCAAGCGTTTTGCCAACGAAGAAGACGGTTACACCTACACCCGCATGGGCAACCCCACCGTCACCGGCATGGAGCAGCGTCTGGCAGCACTTGAAGGTACTGACGCCGCCATTGCCACCTCAAGCGGCATGGCTGCCATTTTTCTTTTGGGCATGGGGACATTAAAAACTGGCGATCATGTCGTGTGCTCGCAATCCGTATTTGGATCTACATTGCGATTGTTTGCAGTGGAATTTGGCAAGTTTGGGGTGAGTACTACCTTTGTGTCACAAACTGACATTGCCCAGTGGAAAGCGGCCATTCAACCCAACACCAAACTGTTGTTTGCAGAAACACCCACCAACCCCTTGACCGATATTTGTGACATTGCCGCTTTGGCCTCTGTAGCGCACGAAAGCGGTGTACTGCTGGCCGTTGATAACTGTTTTTGCACCCCTGTACTGCAACGCCCCGTGGCCTTGGGGGCTGACTTTGTGATTCACTCCGGAACCAAATTTCTAGACGGGCAGGGCCGTGTCATGGCGGGGGCGATCTGCTGTTCACATCAGTATGCCAATGAGGCGTTCGGACCTGTCCATCGCACTGTGGGCATGGTGCTGTCGCCTTTTAATGCGTGGGTAGTGACCAAGGGTATGGAAACACTGTCTATACGCATGAAAGCACAGTCTGACAATGCATTGGCCCTGGCCACCTGGCTACAAAACTGCCCCGAGGTTGCCAGGGTGTATTACCCAGGATTGGCATCTCACCCTCAACACGCTTTGGCCATGCGCCAGCAAAGCGGTCTTGGGGGTGCTGTGGTGTCGTTTGATGTGCCATCCACAGACGCAGCTCAGGCACGCAAGCGTGCCTTTCATGTGATTGACAGCACGCAGGTGTGTTCCATCACCTCCAATTTAGGCGACACCAAAACCACCATCACCCACCCATCCACCACCTCCCATGGCCGCCTGACCGAAGACCAGCGACAGGCTGCTGGCATCGGTCAGGGGCTTATTCGCATGGCTGTCGGCCTGGAAAATATTGAAGACATCAAGACTGATTTGATGCGTGGCCTTCACAACGTGGGTGCATTGCAATGACTCTTAAAACCCGTACCCGTTTTGCACCATCGCCCACAGGGTTTATGCACTTGGGCAACATTCGATCAGCTCTGTACCCGTGGGCGTTTGCACGCTCTACTGGCGGCGACTTTATTTTGCGCATTGAAGACACCGACCTTGAACGTTCAACGCAAGCGGCTGTGGACGTGATTCTGGATGGTATGAACTGGCTGGGTTTGGACTACGATGAAGGCCCGTTTTATCAGATGCAGCGTATGGATCGCTACAAGGAAGTCCTCGCTGGGCTGATGGCTGCCGGCCATGTTTACCCCTGTTACATGAGTCTGGTAGAACTGGATGCCCTGCGGGACAAACAAAACATTGCAAAAGAAAAACCAAAGTACGACGGCACCTGGCGGCCTGCACCCGGCAAAATTTTGCCCCCTGTTCCAGAGGGCATTCAACCCGTGCTGCGCTTTAAAAACCCGCAAAGTGGCAGCGTGGTGTGGGAAGACAAGGTCAAAGGCCGCATTGAAGTGAACAATGATGAACTCGATGATTTGGTCATTGCCCGCTCGGATGGCACTCCCACTTACAACTTTTGTGTAGTGGTCGATGATATGGATATGAGGATGACTCATGTCATCCGTGGCGATGACCATGTGAATAACACACCACGCCAAATCAATATTTTCAAAGCCTTGGGACACGAGCCACCCGTCTATGCCCACTTGCCCACCGTACTCAACGAACGGGGTGAAAAAATGAGCAAGCGCAACGGCGCTAAGCCTGTCACTCAATACCGTGACGAAGGTTATCTGCCGGATGCTTTGGTCAATTACCTGGCCAGGCTAGGCTGGAGTCACGGCGACGACGAAATTTTCAGCCGTTCGCAGTTGTTGCAATGGTTCAATCTGGATCACTTGGGCAAAAGTGCTGCACAATTTAACGAGGCCAAACTTCGCTGGGTTAATGCCCAGTACATCAAAATGACATCGGTAGATGTACTGATGCCGCTCGTTCAATCGCAATTGCAAAAGCGCGACCTGCCCATCGATGATCGATTGCCCCGCCTCTGTGCTTTGTTTAAAGACCGTTGTGACACCATAGTGGCGCTCGCAGATTGGGCAGCCTTGTTTTATGCAGACGTGACCCCCAACCCCGATGAACTTGCCCAGCATGTGACGGATGCCATAAAACCGGCACTGGCCATGTTGGCACAAAAACTATCGGTATGTGTTTGGGACAAACCTTCCATTGCTGCCGCCATCAAAGAGGTGCTAGTCGCGTGTCACCTGAAAATGCCACAACTGGCCATGCCTGTGCGCTTGCTGGTGATGGGAAAGGCACACACCCCTTCGCTGGATGCTGTGCTGGAATTATTCGACCGTGAAAATGTTCTCTTGCGATTGAAAGACACATCAGTTTCATCATACAATTCCCAGCTTGAAGATGGCTTGCGGTGTCGTGTAGTCGAGGGGGTATAGCTCAGATGGGAGAGCGCTTGCATGGCATGCAAGAGGTCAGCGGTTCGATCCCGCTTAGCTCCACCAATTTTTATAATGAATTTAAGGGGTTACCAACTGGTTTTGGTAGCTCCTTTTTTTCATTTAGGGGTTTGTTTGACGATCTGTTTGACGATTTCAAAAAATCTGTGCTTAGGTAACTTCTCAATAACTCATGGCGAGGCGCAGTAAGTAGAGGCGTTACGAATAATTGTTGGCAGTGGTGGGATGGTAT
>CAIXMC010000395.1 GCA_903920405.1 uncultured beta proteobacterium | reverse complement strand
TCGCTCAAACGTGGACGCACCACGCGCTCGTTGCCACTGATGACCGCACTTGGGTCTGTGGGCGTGATATTGCTGACCACCAAAAAGTGGTGCGTCAATTGACCTTTTGCATCTGGCAGCGGAAAATATTTCTGATTGGCCTTCATGGTCAAAATCAGGCACTCTTGGGGAACTTTCAGAAATTGGGGGTCAAATTGACAGACGAGCACGTTGGGGCGTTCCACCAGCGCGGTGACTTCATCAAGAAAATCATCATCTTGAATGACACAAGCGCCCTGCCCTACCTTGGCCGCCGCACATTCGAGCTGTCGAACCATCTCGGCACGACGCTTTGCAAAACTGGCGATCACTGCGCCATCGTCTTGCAATGTCTGTTCGTAATGATCAGCCTCCTCAATCACCACGGGCGATGTGCGTGCCTCAAACCGGTGCCCCAGCGTGGTGTTGCCCGCCATTAAACCCAGCACCCTGACCGGCACCACCGCACTGCCGTGCAGCGCCACCAAACCATGCGCCGGCCGCACAAATTTCACACTGCTCCAACCAGGCAACTCGCCATCTGACGCCAGTGGGTAGCTCATCACTTTAGGAATGGGCAAATTGGCAATAGCCGCATCCAGCGCCTGCTGCAAACCGTCTGTCAGCATGACCCCTGGCAGCAGACGGTCATAAAACAAGACTTCGACCTTACCATCCATCGCCCTGTATAACGATGTCACATCCAGCGCGCCCATCCCCAAAGCCTGAAGTTTTTTAACCAGAGCAGGTTTGGCACTGCCCGCGTCGTCCAGTCCAACGCTCACCGGCATGAGCTTTTGCTGCACCACTTTGACTGGCGCTTTGGTGTGTACCTGCGTGATGTGTACCGCCAACCGACGCGGTGTGGCAAAGGGAGTGACCACCGATTCAGCACTTGCCAGGCCTTGGCTGCGCAACTGTTCAGCTAGAAGCTGCGCGAAGGCATCGCCCAATTTTTTCAGTGCTTTGGGTGGCAATTCTTCAACCAGCAATTCAACGAGAAGATTCATGGTGTTTATGGGTTGATGGAATGATGGTTTATGGGTTGGGGTATGTTTTGGCACGATGGGCAACACTGTGAATTAAGTCAAGTTTTTCAACTACTTCGGCATCCACTGAGTCTGCGTGTTGATAATCTATCAGCGTATAAAACGCACCTTTGGACGGAACGCGACGGTCTTGGGTTTTGGCAAAGTAACGGTTTAATACAGGCGGCAACACCTGTTCACTGGCCTTGCGGTTGACATCCCAGAGATCATCGCCCAAAGTTTGAACGGCGGCCTGTACTTCGGCAAGGGTTTCCTGCATGGCTGCTCTGCGACTTTGCGCCTTTGCATCCTCTATCAAATCATCGGTCACATCGCCTTGGGCAAAGGCCAGCAACACGTCAGGCATTGCAAAATAGTTTTCAATTTCGCGCCTTTTCCACTGTACGTCCACCAAGCCTTCTTGCGCACTTTGAGGTGAAACGTCGAGTTGGTCAAAAAGTGCCACGCCAATCAGGTCAGGGTTGGCTTCTCGGACGGCGTTAAAGTGAAGTCGCGCCACACTGGGAACATTGGTATTCAGGTAATGCACAAAAGGCTTGGCCAATACCTCTTGTGCGGGGTGATTCAGCCGTTTGGCCCAGGCCTGCAAAATGGCCAAGTCTGTGCTGCCTTCAAGGTACAACACCCAGCCGGTTTGCACAGCCTGCATGTAATGTTCAAACCCAATGTCCTTGAGTGCCTTCAACACCTGCGCGCCTTTGTTGCCGGACACTGTATGCGGGTTGCCAATAAACGCAATCACAGTATCGCGTGCAACGGCCTCATTCAACACCACTTCAGAATGGCTGGCACAAATCAACTGGCTTTGATTTTGACGTGCCAATTCAACCAGTAATTGATAAACCTGCCGCTGGCGCAGTACCTCAAGATGGGCATCTGGCTCATCGAGCAACAAAACAGACCCAGGCTGAAGGTACAGATAAACCACCAATTGCAGTGTCTGCAACATGCCCAAACCCGCAGATGTCAAGGCCAAACAAACCGTGCTGCCCGGGCGTTCATAGTCCAACTCGATCGTTCCCAACTGACTGACAAAGACAGGATGGTGCAGCGTGACTCCAAACAGCGTCTGGAGATGCAAAACCACACTCTCCCAACTGTCGTCATGGCGTTCATACAAGGCATAACACAGGTTACGCAGAACCTCGCCGCCGCGTCCACTGCCCAGTAAAACATCGACTCGACCGGGCGACAGCAGAGGTTCTTCCATCAACAACCCACTGATGGGCGGCAAAAAAGCCAGTCTGACCTCAGCTAATGCTTCAGATGGAACGGCCATGCGCGTGGCAGAACTCCCCTGACGCAAGGGGCGGCAGTAAAAAAACGCTTCATTGGCGTATTCAAATTCAAACCCGCATTGCCAGTCGCCCAACGCATTGCACCCTTCAACCGTAATTTCAATCAGAATATTTTTGGTTTTTGTCTTGCCATTGTCACGGTATCCCTCACGGACACGCAAGTCTTTCCACAGTGCATTTGCGCTTGGCAGGGACAAATAGACCAAGTCTTTGCGACCGATGGTGATGCCTTTGGCCGCTTCTTTGACAGTCCCCACCGATCGCCTGACCAGCCACTGCTTGCAAGCAGCATCCCACAAAGCCAACGCTTGCAATGCTGTTGTTTTGCCTGAGTTGTTTGGCCCAATAAAAACCACTGCCGACGATAAATTGATGTCGGCCTGGTCAAACTGCTTGAAGTAACGGATACAAAGACGAGTCAGCATAGAAACCATCAAGCCGCTTTTTGAACCATCTGCGCCACCCACTCGCGCGAAGCCATGGGAAAGCCAAGACGCTCGCGGCTGTCAAAGTAGCTTTGCGCCACGCTGCGTGCCAGGGTGCGAATGCGGCCAATGTAAGCTGCGCGCTCAGTCACGCTGATGGCGCCGCGTGCGTCGAGCAAATTGAAACTGTGAGCGCATTTGAGTACCTGTTCGTAAGCCGGTAATGCCAACTGCACGTCCATCAAATGTTTGGCCTCTCGCTCATGCGCAGTAAAAGCGGTGAATAAAAAATCGGCATCGCTGTGTTCAAAGTTATAGGCGGATTGTTCGATTTCGTTTTGTAGATAAACATCGCCATACGTCAGTTTATTGCCATCGGCACTTTCTGTCCAGGTCAGGTTATAAACGTTATCCACCCCTTGCAAATACATGGCCAGGCGCTCCAGACCATAAGTGATCTCGCCAGTAATCGGTTTGCAATCAATACCCCCCACCTGCTGAAAATAAGTGAACTGGGTCACCTCCATGCCATTCAACCAAACCTCCCAGCCCAAACCCCAGGCACCCAGTGTAGGGTTTTCCCAATCATCTTCAACAAAACGAATGTCATTTTGTTTTAAATCAAAACCCAAAGATTCCAGGCTGCCCAAATACAAATCCATCATATTGCTGGGGGCAGGTTTCATCACCACTTGATATTGGTAGTAATGCTGCAATCGATTAGGGTTTTCGCCATAACGACCATCTTTGGGGCGGCGACTGGGCTGCACATAAGCGCACTTCCAAGGCTCAGGGCCCAGTGCCCTTAAAAACGTTGCGGTGTGCGATGTGCCCGCGCCCACTTCCATGTCATAGGGTTGCAATAAGGCGCAGCCTTGGGTATCCCAATAGGATTGGAGTTTCAGAATAATTTGCTGGAAGGACAACATGGAAATATGGAGTTAAATTCAAGACATTTGAAATAAAAAATGACCCTGTGCATATTCATCGTTGCGCGTCTTGTTGAATGGCACTTCAGAATGGATTGCAAGGCGACGCTTGGCTAGTTCGCAATATTGTTCACTGATATCAATACCTACAAAATTTCGCCCCATTTGCTTTGCTACTTTGCAAGTGGTTCCGCTCCCGCACATGGGATCAAGAATTAAATCACCAGCATTTGACCATGATGAAATATGATCGCGAGCTAACTCACATGGAAATGGCGCGGGGTGGTCTTTGGCTTCCTGGTCTTCAAGGTTTTTTCCAACAACATATTCCCATATATTCCCCTTGATCTTTTTTGATTTAACAGGACTTGCCATTTTCTCTCGTTTTTGTTCACTTTTTGAGTAATTTTTATAAGTTGTTCCGTTAAGTTCCAAGCCAGCATGAAGACAATCAACCATGATGGGATTGTGCGTCTCTACGGGGCCTTTGCTGAATACAAACATATATTCAAATTCGTTGTTGTAGCGCTTTCTGTAGATTTGCGGGATTGGATTCTTTTTGCGAAATATCATGGTATCGTGCAAATTAAAACCTACTTCCTTGAAAAAAAGTGCTTGTGTGAAACTGGTTCCGGTTTCACTTCCATCTACCGTTGCATCATTGACAACCCATACCACAACTCCCCCTTTTTTCACGACGCGATACAGTTGACGTGCAATATTTTGAAAGGGAAAAATAAATCCGTTATACGTCCTTAAATTATCATACGGAGGCGATGTCAATACCATGTCAACTGAATCTGCATTCATTTTTTGCATGATGTGCAGACAATCTCCATGCAAAATATGGTTTACAAATTCATAATTTTCCATTAGTATTTACCTTATTTCCAATATATTATTATCAGTCACTGATTTTATAATCTGAATTTTATTTTCAATATTGTAAGCTCTTACCAATTCTTTGAGAGCATCCTCATGCGTCATTTTCATGATGGATTCTCTCTCATGTGCCAGAAAAGTAAGTGCTTCATTTTTTGCAATAGCTATGGATTCTATGGCCGCCTGCTTTTCAATTTTCCACAATTCATCCAGTATATTTGAAAATTCAAGCATCGTTTTATTGACCGCAAGCCAATAGTTGGAAGATTCTTTTGATGGGATTAATGCTGGTATTGTTTTAAAAATTTTATGTAACAATTCTTCGGCTTTGCCGTAACCATCATGCTGAGCATAAGCGACCAACATTGCTAAATGGGAGTAAGTGAAAATACATACATTTCTTGCACTCGCCTGCTCATAAATTTGGCTAGATTTGTGTGGCAACTGGTAGATAGGGCAAACAACCATCGCATAAGGTTTGCCACGTTTCCATCCGTCCATGGCTTGAACCTTAAAATCTTTCTGATTTTTGGCTGTTCGGCTGAGACGAAAAGCCTTTGCATCGGCAACAAAACTGTATTCTTTTGCAAATACCTCAACATCTGCTGCATCTGCCCTTTCCTTTAAGACCAGACTTTTCAAACCCAAATTCTTAAAAGTTTCTGCCAGCAGTGCATCTGTATATTTGGAATACAATTTTTCTTCACTGGAATCATGTGGATAACATTCTGGAATGTTTCCGCTCAGTCGCAAATGATCAATTAAAGATGCCAGACCATCTCTCTTGATTTCATCGGAAAGTTCTTTTTCCAATCGATCTGAATCAACCCCGAAATGACCACTTAACTTACAAATTTCCTCAATCCACTCATTGCGACGATTGATTCCAGATTCTGAGATGTATTTTTTCATTAGTAACGGATGAAGATAAGTAATCCCTCACGCCCTCAATACCCGAACTCCCCCCACATAAGGCCATAAAACCTCTGGCACAGTGACTGAGCCATCTTCATTCTGGTAATTTTCAAGCACAGCCACCAAGGTGCGACCAACGGCCAGTCCAGAGCCATTCAAGGTATGGACAAATTCATTTTTGCCCTGTGCATTTTTATAGCGAGCTTGCAGACGTCGTGCCTGAAAGGCATCACAGTTAGAGACCGAGCTGATTTCGCGGTAGGTGTTTTGTGCGGGCAGCCATACCTCCAAATCGTATGTTTTGCTGGCTGAAAAACCCATGTCGCCGGTACACAAACTTACCACGCGGTAAGGCAGAACCAGCTTTTGAAGAATAGCTTCGGCGTGGCCGGTCATGGTTTCCAACGCTTGGTCGCTGGTTTCGGGGTGAACAATTTGCACCATCTCGACCTTGTCAAACTGGTGCTGGCGAATCAGGCCGCGTGTGTCGCGTCCGGAGCTGCCGGCTTCAGACCTGAAGCACGGTGTGTGGCCAGTCAGCAAAATAGGCAAATCACTCTCGGCTACGACCACATCACGGACAAAGTTGGTCAAGGGCACTTCAGCCGTTGGAATCAGGTAGAGCGGTTGTTCAGTACCCTCTTGACCACCTTTTTTGGCAGCAAACAAATCGCCTTCAAACTTGGGCAACTGGCCTGTGCCGCGCAAAGTCTGGGCGCTCACCATGTAGGGCGTATAACATTCGGTGTAACCATGTTCCTGGGTTTGCACGTCGAGCATGAACTGCGCCAACGCCCTGTGCAAACGAGCTACCTGACCCTTCATGACAGTAAAGCGCGATCCGGTGAGCTTGACCCCCATTTCAAAATCCAGTCCCAGTGGCGTGCCAATATCGACATGGTCTTTGATGTCAAAGTCAAATTTACGCACTCCTTTGCCGTCAGGACTCCAACTGCGCACCACCACATTGGCATGCTCATCTTCCCCCACGGGAACACTTTCATGCGGCAAATTGGGGACGGCTAAAAGCAGGGTTTGCAGTTCAGATTGAATGTGCGACAGACGCTCGGCAGAGGCTTCGAGTTCAATTTTGATGCCCGCTACCTCTTTCATGAAAACCTCAACATTCTGGCCTTTGGCTTTGAATTGACCGATGTGTTTACTCGCCACATTGCGCTTTGCTTGCAGGGCTTCAGTGCGTATCTGGATGGTTTTACGCTCGGACTCCAACGCCGTAAACGCCTGAACATCCAGAAACTCTTGAGGAGTTTTGCGGGTTTCAAGACGGGCAATGGCGTGGCTCAAGTCTTTGCGAAGCAGGTTGATGTCTAACATGATTTTGTATAAAAAAGTGGCTCTAACGCTTACCCCATCAGCGTTGGTAGCTATGTTTAATGCAGCAAAACGGATTCATCCAATGCAGGCACATCAATGCGCAAGCCCTTGGGTAGCGGGAATTTGATGGTCTCAGGTGTATAGGGCAGGCTTTGAACGGTAACCTCACACAGTGTTTTGATACGCCCAATCACCTGCGTGACCAAAATTTCAGGAGCAGATGCACCGGCAGTTAATCCGATGCGATGACAGCCTTCCAACCAGTGGGGTTGCAAGTCATCGGCACGATCGACCAAATAACCCGGTGTGCCCAGTTTACGTGCGACTTCAACGAGCCGGTTGCTGTTGGAACTCGTTTTACTTCCCACCACAATCACCACATCCACCAAGGGACTCATCAGCTTGATGGCATCCTGGCGATTTTGCGTGGCATAGCAAATATCTTGTTGCTTGGGCGAACGAACATTTGGAAAACGCGCCTGGATGGCCGACGCAATCTCGGCAGCATCATCAACGCTGAGCGTGGTTTGGGTCACAACCGCCAGTTTGTCGGTTTGGGTGGGTTGAAGGTGCGCCACATCGGCCACGTTTTCTACCAGATGAATGCCGTTTTCCAATTGCCCCATCGTGCCTTGTACTTCGGGATGCCCCTTGTGACCAATCATGATGAACTCATAACCTTCCCTGACCAGTTTGGCCACTTCCACATGCACTTTGGTAACCAAGGGGCAAGTGGCATCAAAAATACGCAGGCCCCGATCAACAGCTTCCTGTTGCACTGCGCGGCTCACACCATGGGCAGAAAAAACCAGTGTAGCGCCCGCCGGTACAGCGTCAAGCGATTCAATAAAAATAGCACCCTTGGCTTTGAGGTCGTTTACCACATAGGTGTTATGCACAATTTCATGGCGAACGTAAACGGGCGCACCAAATTTAACCAAAGCTTTTTCAACCACCTCAATCGCCCTGTCCACTCCCGCGCAAAATCCGCGTGGCCTGGCCAATAAAAGAATCGCCTCTGGCATCCATAAACTCATAACACCCCAATGATCCGGACTTCAAATGTGACTGGCTGACTGGCTAAGGGATGGTTAAAGTCAAGACGAACCGCATCGCCCTTGCCGCCTTTTCGCATTTCTACAATCACACCTGCAAACTGCCCTTTTCCGTCTGGGGTAGGAAATTGCAGCACATCACCCACCGCGTAGTGTTCGTTGGCCACCCCCATGTCGATCAGTTCCTGGTGGGCTAACCATTGCACCATTTTTGCACTTCGTTCGCCAAAGGCTGCACCTGCGGGCAATTCAAACGTGGTGTGAGTACCTTCAGTCAAACCCTGCAAACAAGCCTCTAGTGCGCCAGACAACAAACCGGTGCCCAGAGTCAATGTGGCTGGGGCATCACCAAAGGTGTTGATCACATCGCCCTGTGGACCGCTCAGACGGTAATGCAGGGTGAGAAATGAGCCGGGCTGAATGGTTGCAACGGTGCTGCTCATATTTTTCCTAAGACGACGGTTAAAAGTTGCCTGGCTGCAACGAAACACTCCAAACAACAAGAGTGAGAGCCTAAACTGTGCGCATTGTAAAAGTCATCTCACCCATTGCACACTCTCTGAACCAGTGTGAATTTGTTCTGAAGGCAAATTGTTGAATTTTCGTCATTCCCGCCTTCGCGGGAATGACGGAACTGGCTGTAGAACAAATTCACCCTGCTCTCTGAACATATCCTTATGCCACTCACACATCTTCCCCCTGATGCTCGCCCCCGAGAAAAATTACTGGCGCGTGGGCCTGGCGCTTTAAGCGATGCAGAACTGTTGGCGCTGCTGCTGCGCACGGGAATCAAAGGCAAAGGCGTGTTGCAAATGGCGCAGGAGCTTCTTGAGCTGAAAACCCCCAAGAATGGTGTCGCTGGCTTTGATGGCATCTCCGGTCTGCTCAACGCCAGTGCAGAAGACCTCATGCGCATCAAGGGGTTAGGGCCTGCCAAACGTTCCGAATTGATCGCAGTGCTGGAACTGGCACGCCGCGCTTTGGCTCAGCAGTTGAAAGAACGAGCCGTGTTTGACACCCCGGATGCCGTTAAAAACTACCTGCGATTGCAGCTTGGCGCACGCCCTCACGAAGTCTTTGCTGTACTGTTTCTGGATGTGCAAAACCGCTTTCTGGAGTTCAAGGAAATATTTCGTGGCACGCTGACACAAACCAGCGTTTATCCGCGTGAAGTGGTGCTGCTCGCCCTACAGTGTCAGGCCAGCGCTGTGGTGCTGTCACACAACCACCCCAGTGGCACGGTGCAGCCTTCACGCGCCGATGAAATGCTGACGCAAACCCTGAAAACCACGCTGGCGCTGATCGATGTGCGGGTGTTGGATCACGTCATTGTCTCGGCCGGTGAGGCCTTGTCCATGGCCGAACACGGGCTGATGTAAAGTCTGCAAGACCAACATTACCCCCTTTATTTTGCTACGCAATCAATAGCTATCAACGCAATACCATCAAGGGCTAGAGGCATATTTCTTATGTTTTTTTCAGGCCACCATGCACCAACTTACTTTGTCTTTGCAGTTTGCCAAATGGGCTGATGTAGCCACGCACCGTGCCGCCCTGCCCCGTCATCGTGTGACACGCTGGATTCTTGCTGCGCTGCAAAGTGATGCAGACATCACGGTTCGCATTGTGGATACCGCTGAAGCCCTGGCACTGAACCGCGACTACCGCAAAAAGGACTATGCCACCAACATCCTGACCTTTGATTACGCTCAAGAACCTATCGTGTCTGCTGACCTGGTTCTTTGCGCTCCAGTGATTGCTGCAGAAGCCCGTGAACAAGGCAAAACCTTGTCAGCACACTATGCGCACCTGCTGGTACATGGCACGCTGCACGCCCAGGGCTGGGATCACGATGAGGATGAAGATGCAATAGTGATGGAACTGCGTGAGGGCGACATCATGATGCGGCTGGGGTTTGACAATCCCTATGGGTAGGGTCCACAATAATTTTTGCTTTTGACTTGTCAGAGTTGGGATGCAGTGCCAGGTTCGCAGAAGGACACTACGGCATGTCTGGAGGGTACTTACTCTTTGCGCCACAGCACGGTCTTATTGTTACGGCATCCAATAAGAAATCATGCAGCCATGCCTGTCCAGGGCGTGAACAAAATGCACGACCAGGGTGAATTTGTTCTGAAGGCAAGTTGTTGAATTTTCGTCATTCCCGCGAAGGCGGGAATCTAGTGCATTCTGGATTCCCGCCTTCGCGGGAATGAC
>CAIXMC010000394.1 GCA_903920405.1 uncultured beta proteobacterium | reverse complement strand
GCAGAATTTGCCACCCACACCGCTTACCTTTATTCAACGTATGAGGCCGAAGGTGCAGAGTGTGAAGCAGCGCCAACAAGTCGCAAAAAAATCATGGTATTAGGCGGTGGCCCTAACCGTATTGGCCAAGGCATAGAGTTTGATTATTGCTGTGTTCATGCAGCACTTGCCCTGCGTGAAGATGGTTTCGAGACCATTATGGTCAACTGCAATCCCGAGACCGTCTCGACAGACTATGACACGTCAGACCGTCTGTACTTTGAGCCATTGACCCTTGAAGACGTTCTGGAAATTGTGGATAAAGAAAAACCCGCCGGCGTGATTGTTCAATACGGCGGCCAAACGCCTTTGAAACTGGCGCTTGACCTGGAGGCCAATGGTGTGCCCATCATCGGCACCAGCCCTGACATGATCGATGCCGCCGAAGACCGTGAACGTTTCCAAGAACTGCTGCACGAGTTAAATCTGCGCCAGCCGCCCAACGCCACAGCGCGCACCGAAGCACAGGCTCTTGAAAAAGCATCCGTCCTGGGCTATCCCCTGGTGGTGCGACCGAGCTATGTGCTGGGTGGGCGTGCAATGGAAATTGTTCATGAGCAGCGCGACCTGGAGCGCTATATGCGCGAAGCAGTCAAAGTATCCAACGACTCCCCTGTTTTGCTGGATCGCTTTTTGAACGATGCCATTGAGTGCGATGTTGATTGCATACGCGACACCCAGGGTCAAACCTATATTGGCGGCGTGATGGAGCACATTGAACAAGCAGGCGTTCACAGTGGCGACTCTGCCTGTTCGCTACCGCCCTACAGTTTGTGTGATAAGACCGTCACTGAAATCAAACGCCAGACCGCCGCCATGGCACATGCCTTGAACGTGGTCGGTTTGATGAATGTGCAGTTTGCCATTCAAAATCTGGAGGGTCAAGATGTGATTTTTGTGCTGGAAGTCAACCCCAGAGCTTCGCGTACCGTGCCGTTTGTCAGCAAAGCCACCGGCGTGCAATTGGCCAAAGTTGCAGCACGCTGCATGGTGGGGCAAACGCTGGCCTCCCAAGGCATCACGCGTGAAGTCACACCTCCCTATTTCAGCGTCAAGGAAGCTGTTTTCCCCTTTGTCAAATTTCCTGGGGTAGATACCATTTTGGGGCCAGAAATGAAATCCACCGGTGAAGTCATGGGCGTAGGCAAAACCTTTGGCGAAGCCTTTGTGAAATCGCAACTGGCAGCAGGCTCCAAACTGCCACGCCCATTGATGCCCTCCGGCGAACCCTCCGGCAAGGTATTTCTCTCGGTGAAACAAAGCGACAAACTGCGTGCAGTTCAAGTGGCACGTGCGTTGGTAGCGATGAAGTTTGTAGTGGTTGCATCCAAAGGAACTGCCGCTGCAATACAGGCAGCCGGTGTGCCATGCGGTGTAGTCCATAAAGTCGCAGAAGGCCGTCCACACATTGTTGACATGCTTAAAAACAATGAGATTGTTCTGGTCATCAACACGGTGGAAGAGCGGCGCAACGCCATTGCTGATTCTCGCCAGATTCGCACCTCGGCATTATTGGCGCGGGTGACCACCTTTACCACCATTGCAGGCGCTGAGGCTGCGGTAGAGGGGATGCGGTATATGGATCAACTGGGTGTGATGTCTGTGCAGGAAATGCACGCAGAATTGAATGATCAGAGTCATCGCCAGGGTGAATTTGTTCTGAAGGTAAGTTCTTGAATTTTCGTCATTCCCGCGAAGGCGGGAATCTAGTGCAGGCTTCCCACTTAAGGCGGGACAAAAATGAAGTC
>CAIXMC010000393.1 GCA_903920405.1 uncultured beta proteobacterium | reverse complement strand
GTTTCTGGCAAGGATTGCCCCAACAGTAAAACCAGTGCGTTTTCATCTTGCAAACGCTGGCGCTGCAAAGCGGCCACGGTGACGCGGGCGCTTTGCAGCAGCGTTTGAGCTACCTGAACTTCGAGTTCAGAGGCTGCACCATGCTGCAATTTGAGTTCCATCAGTTGGAGCGAAGATTCTCGGCTAGAGAGCGTTTGCTTTGAAATGGCCAGCAAATCTTCGTCTGCCAACAGATTCAGCCAGGCTTGCGCCACCGTGGTGATGAGGCTGATGCGTGCCGTGGTGCTGCCTTCTCGGCTGGCTAGGTACTGAGCCAGGGCTTGTTCTTTCAGGCTGGCCACGCGGCCAAAGAAATCAAGCTCATAAGCCGTCACGGTCAAACCACCGGCATAAGCGCTTTTGATAGCGCCATCGTTGTCGGGTGTTCGTGAGCCTGTCAGAGCAGCACTGATACTGGGGAACTGGTCGGCGCGGCGAATGCCCAACTGCGCTCTTGCTTGCTCCACGTTCAATACGGCCACACGCCAATCGCGGTTATGGATGAGCGCCGTTTCAATCAGTTCACACAAGGTTTTATCTGTAAAAAAACCCTGCCAGCCCTTGTCAGTACTGCGTAGTTCGCTATCATTTCCGCAAGGACATTGATGAGGCCATTTGCTGTCAATGGGAGCATTTGGGCGCTCGTAAGTGGGAATCAGGGAGCAGGCGGACAGCACACAGGCCAGGCCAACCGGCCAAAAACGCTTCAAGTTACTCATGTGAATGCACTCCCATGTGGGCTGCCTGTTCGGCGTGGATGTGTTGTTGTCTTTCGCTGTCTTTGAACAAGGTGCGAACCACCACAAAGAAGATGGGAACAAATACCACCGCCAAAGTGGTGCCGGTCAAAATGCCGCCAATCACCCCCGTGCCAATCGCGCGCTGGCTGGCTGAACCTGCACCGCTGGAAATGGCCAATGGCAACACGCCCAGCGTAAAGGCCATGGAGGTCATCAAAATGGGGCGAAAGCGCAGGTGGGCGGCTTCCAGAGCTGACGCCACCACGCTCTTGCCCTGGGCTTGCAGGTCTTTGGCAAACTCAATGATCAAGATGGTATTTTTGGAAGACAGCCCGATGATGGTGATCAAGCCCACCTGAAAATACACGTCGTTGGCATACATGCGCAACAAGGTGGCAGCAATCACGCCCAGCACACCCAAGGGCACGACCAAAATCACCGACAGCGGAATCGTCCAGCTTTCATACAAGGCAGCCAGACACAAAAACACCGACAAAATTGCAAACCCGTACAAGATGATGGCTTGCGAGCCGGCCAGTTTTTCTTCACGCGAAGTGCCTGTCCACTCAAACCCGAAACCTGCGGGCAATTTGGAGGCAAGCTGTTCCATTTCGGTCAGGGCAGCTCCGGTGCTAAAGCCGGGTGCGGCGCTGCCACTGATTCGCATGGCGGGGTAGCCGTTGTAACGAATGGTTTGCATGGCACCTGTCACCCAGCGTGTGCTGGCAAACGCCGACAAAGGCACGGTTTGCCCCTTGCTGTTCTGTACATTCAGGTTCAAGACATCATCGCCCTGCATTCTGGCGGGGGCATCGGCCTGCACCACCACGCGCTGCAATCGGCCTGCGTTGGGAAAGTCAAAGACGTAGCGTGAACCCAGGGCGGTGGACAGCACACTGTAGATGGCATCAAACACCACACAAAGGGCGTTGGCCTTGTCGCGGTCAATGTCAATTTGCAATTGCTGGGCATCTTCCAGACCGTCCGGGCGAACCTGGGTGATGATTTTGCTTTGACTGGCCATGCCCAAGAGTTGATTGCGTGCTGCCAGAAGTGCCTCGTGCCCTAGGCCGGCGCGGTCTTGCAGCCTGAAACTAAAGCCCGAAGATGAACCCAGTTCTGGAATGGGCGGCGGGCTTAAGGCAAAGATAAAAGCATCACGAATGCCCGACAAAGCACCAAACGCACGACCCGCCAGGGCTTGTGCCGAACTGTCAGCCCCAACACGCTCTGACCAGTCTTTCAAGGTGACAAATGCAAATGCTGCGTTTTGGCCCTGACCTGAAAAGCTGAACCCCAAAACGCTCACCATGCTTTTGACTTCGGGTTGTTTCAACATGAAACCTTCCACCTGCTGCATCACGGCCAGCGTGCGTTCCTGAGTGGCGCCGGGTGGAAGTTGCACATTGACCATCATGCTGCCCTGATCTTCATTGGGTAAAAATGAGGTGGGCAGTCGCTGGTACATCAACGCTGCGACGGCCACAATGGCCAAATAGATGAACAGATAACGCGCTGCGCGGGGCATCAACTTGGCGATACCGCGCTCGTAACCCTTGGCAGTACGCGCAAATCCACGGTTAAACCAGCCAAAAAATCCGGTCTTGGCATGATGGTGTCCGGCCTCCACAGGCTTGAGCAATGAAGCGCACAAGGCAGGGGTGAGGGATAACGCCAGGAACGCCGAAAACGCAATCGACACGCCCATGACCGCTGCAAACTGGCGGTAAATGTTGCCAATGGAACCACTGAAAAATGCCAGAGGCACAAACA
The DNA here is from genome assembly GCA_903920405.1 of uncultured beta proteobacterium. Taxonomy (GTDB): domain Bacteria; phylum Pseudomonadota; class Gammaproteobacteria; order Burkholderiales; family Burkholderiaceae_C; genus Rhodoferax. Next base: position 2,867 of record CAIXMC010000393.1, on the reverse strand, counting down.
CCGAGATCAACACAACCGTCACGCCGATGATGGCCCCGGAGATTTGCCCCATCGCCTTGCGGGTGGCTTGAACGGGTGGCAAACCTTCTTCGCTCATGATGCGTTCAACGTTTTCCACCACCACAATCGCATCATCGACCACAATGCCAATCACCAGCACCATCGCAAACATGGTCAGAACGTTGATGGAAAAGCCCATCGCCAGCAAAGTGGCAAACGTGCCCAGCAGCGCCACAGGCACGACCAACGTGGGAATGAGGGTGTAGCGCCAGTCTTGCAAAAACAAAAACATCACCAAAAACACCAGTGCAATGGCCTCAACCAGCGTTTCGGCCACCTGCCGCAAGGAGGTCTCGATAAAGCGCGAACTATCATAAGGAATAGACCAGGTAAGACCCTTGGGAAAGAAGGGTTCAAGCTCGTGCATTCGGGCGCGAACGGCTTTTGCCGTGGCCAGCGCATTGCCGCTGGGGGACAACTGCACACCGATACCGGTGGAAGGCTTGCCATTCAACCGAGCCGACGTGGCATAAGACTGAGCGCCGAGTTCAATGCGTGCCACATCTTTCAGGCGAACGGTCGATCCATCGGCGTTGGCACGCAGCACCACATTGCCAAACTGCTCTGTTGTGGTCAATTGACCGTTGACCACAACCGTTGCCGAGATACCCTGGCCCAAGATGTTGGGCAAACTGCCAATTTCGCCGGCGGACACCTGCGCGTTTTGGGAACGAATGGCGTTGGTGACATCGGCAGCCGACAGGTTGTAGCCGACCAGTTTGGCAGGGTCAAACCAGACCCGCATGGCACGCTCAGTGCCAAACAACTGGGCCTGGCCTACACCGGGAAGGCGTTGAATTTCTGGCACCACGCTGCGCGCCGCATAGTCGCCCAGCGCCACAGGGGTGAGGTCGGGGTTGTCAGATGACAAAATGGTAAACAACAGGAAGTTGCTGCGCGATTTTTCGACACGCACCCCTTGCTGCGTCACGGCAGAAGGCAGGCGTGGCGCAGCGCGGGACAAGCGGTTTTGAACATCGACCTGTGCCAAATCGGGTTGGGTGCCAGGTTGAAAGCTCAAGGTGATGCTGCCAGTGCCGTTGGCCTGGGCTGTGGCTTCCATGTAAATCAGGCCGGGGGAGCCATTCATCTCTTGTTCGATGATGGACAGCACGCTGTCTTCAAGTGTTTGAGCCGATGCGCCAGGGTAGGCCGCCGAGATGATGATGGAGGGCGGCGCAACAGGCGGATACTGAGCAATCGGCAACTGGGTGATGGCCACCATGCCCATCACCATGATGAACAGTGCAATCACCCACGCAAAAATGGGACGGTCTATAAAAAATTTGGCCATGAGTTTTTATCCTTGATGGGCAGCGCTGATACCAGAAGCTGGTGCAGAGGCGGCTTTGACCTGCCACGGTACAGGCTTCACAGGCGCCGGGCCACGCAGCTTTTGAAAGCCATCGACCATCACCTGCTCACCCGCTGCCAATCCACTCAAAATAATCCACTGACCGTTTTGCTGTGCGCCCACCTTCACGGGGCGTGGCGCGACCTTGCCGTCCATGGATACCACCATCACGGAATCGCCCTGCGGTGAACGTGTCACAGCCTGTTGCGGCAGGGTGATGGCGTTGCTTAAACGTGCCTGCTCCATGCGTACCCGAACAAAAAGGCCTGGCAACAAAATACCTTGGGGGTTGGGGACGACGGCACGCAATGTGATCTGTCCACTGGTGCTGTCAACCGTCAAGTCTGAAAACAGCAACTTGCCTGGAGACGCGTACTCACTGCCATCCTCCATGAGAACCCGAACCGTCGTTTGGCCTGCGCGTTTGTGCTGGCGCAGTTTCATCACATCTGCAACAGACTGGGTGAAATTCACATAGATGGGATCAATTTGTTGAACAAGTGCCAGTGGTGTGGCCTCGCCCTGCCCTACCAGCGCGCCTTCAGTCACCAAACCGCGACCAATTCGACCCGCAATGGGCGCGGTGATATGGGCGTAGCCTACGTTAATGCGTGCAGTTTGTACAGCGGCGCGTGCCATCGCCACATCGGCTTGAGCCTGCATGTGTGCTGCTTGCGCGTTGATAAATTCTTGCTGACTGATGGCTTGTTCTGCAACCAAAGGCTTGAAGCGATCGGCCTGCGCTGCGGCTTGCATCACATTGGCCTCAGCCTTGGCCAGACTGGCCTGCGCGCTAGACAGGGCAGCTTCGTAAGGGCTGGCATCAATTTGAAAAAGCGGCTGGCCTGCGCGAACATCGCTGCCTTCAACAAACAAACGCTTGTGCAAAACACCTGCCACACGTGCCCTGATTTGTGCCACCCTCGATGCCTCCAATCGACCGGGTAGATCAGTCATCACCCCCACATCGGTTGGCGTGACAGTGACAACACCGACCTCAGCGGGAGGCATGAAAGCACCAGGTTGTCCGACGGGCGATGCATTCTGGCCACAGGCAGCCAGCACAATGGCTGCGCTTAAAGCCATGACGACTGGCGCGCCATACCGTGCTAAACAGAAACCATTAAAGGGGTGAGAACAATGAAACATGGTGTTTTTCCGAGGGTAAATACGGATGAGAATGCTTGATGCCCAAGCAAAGGATAAAGTCAGAAATAATTTTTGCATTTGGATTGTCAGATTTTTGCGCACTGCATCGTTACAAATTTTATGTAGCTGAGCTACACCGCGCGATTTTTGCTTGGGATGTGGTCAGTAATAAGTTCCCCATTTGGCTCGGCAGAGTTAAAGATGCAATGCTAGGCGCAAATCGCGCGGTGTGGCCATGCCACATAAGCGATTTGTAACGACGCAGTGCGCCCAAATCTGACGAGCCAAATGGGGAACTTATTAC
>CAIXMC010000392.1 GCA_903920405.1 uncultured beta proteobacterium | reverse complement strand
TATCACATTTTTGCGAGATTTGGCCGCACGGGCACGCCCCTACGCAGAAAAAGACGTGTCTGAACTTCGAGCCTTTGCTCTTGAACAGTTGGGCATGGACAACCCGCAGCCCTGGGACTGGCCTTACTTGAGCGAACAACTTAAGCAGGCGCGCTATGCTTTCAATGAGCAAGAAGTGAAACACTACTTCACACTTCCCAAGGTTCTGGAGGGTCTATTTCAGATGGTGGAAACCCTTTTCGACGTGAAAATTCGCCCGGATCACGCGCCTGTGTGGCATGAAAATGTGCTGTTTTATCGCGTGGAACGCACCGCCACTTCAGGCAGCGACTCGCAGGGCAGCACTTTGATCGGCCAGTTTTATCTGGACACCACCGCACGCAACGGCAAACGCGGTGGCGCCTGGATGGACTGTGTGCGTGACCGCTGGCTTCGCCCCGATACACAGCAAGTTCAAACCCCCGTGGCACAGTTGGTATGCAATTTTGCATCAGTCGTGGACGGCAAACCGGCTTTGCTGATGCACGACGATGTCATCACCCTGTTTCACGAATTCGGCCATGGCCTGCAACACATGCTCACCCAAGTGAACGAACGTGATGTCTCCGGCATCAACGGGGTAGAGTGGGATGCTGTTGAACTGCCTAGCCAATTCATGGAAAACTTTTGTTGGGAATGGCGTGTCATAGAGCAGATGAGTGCCCATGTGGACACCCAGAAACCCCTGCCAAGAGCCTTGTTTGACAAAATGCTGAATGCCAAAAATTTTCAAAGCGGCATGCAAACCCTGCGACAAATCGAGTTTTCATTGTTTGACATGTTGCTGCATGAGCGCCCTGCCCTATCGACTGACATCATGCCTTTGTTGCAACAGGTTCGAGATGAAGTCGCCGTGTTGCCAGCACCCAACTGGGCACGACCCGCCCACACCTTCAGCCATATTTTTTCAGGTGGCTATGCTGCGGGTTATTACAGTTACAAATGGGCGGAAGTGCTCAGCAGCGATGCCTACGCCGCTTTTGAAGAAACCGCCGGTGCTGATGGACAGCCGGACATCAACATCAGTCGGCACTACCGTCAGACGATTCTGGAAACCGGCGGCAGCCGCCCTGCCATGGAATCGTTTAAGGAATTCCGGGGTCGAGAACCCACGATGGATGCAATGCTGCGGCATCAAGGCATGGCATCCTAATCATTCATGACCTGTTTTTGGAGATTGTTCAATATGTCATTCAACCATTTATTAACTAACTTGCCCCTTGTATTTTGCATGGCATTGGCTGGCAGCCCTGCATTGGCGCAAACCATCTACCGCAGTGTTGACGCTGATGGGCGTGTGGTTTTTTCTGACAAGCCCCCTGTGATTGCCAAAAAAACACAAGCCATTGATTCTGCCCAACCCACGTTGAATGTCGGCCCTGCATTGCCTTTTGCATTACAGCAAGTGGTAGATCAATACCCCGTCACGTTGTACACCACAAAAGACTGCGCTCCTTGTGACAGTGGGCGCAACTGGCTACAGGGACATGGCATTCCCTTTACTGAAAAAACCGTCAACACCAACGAAGATATTGCAGCATTACAGCGCTTGAGTGGCCAGGTTTCCATGCCATTCCTGACTGTGGGTTTACAACACCTCAAAGGCTATTCAGAATCTGAGTGGACGCAGTACATTCATGCAGCAGGCTATCCTGACTCCAGTCAACTGCCCACAGGCTACCGCACCCCCCCTGCCACACCACTGGTGGCAATTGCAAAGCCAGCATCGCCGCAAGAGGCATCCGGTGCAGCGCCCAAGCCAGTTCAACCGCCACCTCACGTCAATACAGACAATCCAGCAGGTATCCAGTTTTAAGGATATGGCATCCTGGCCACCCCGAATGATGAAAGAATTTTTTACCCATAAAAAGTGCCTGTAGCGCTTATGGGATAAGGATACATTGCTATTGTTTTCTTTTTTCTTTCACGTTAACGTCACATGTGAAAAACCAATAGTTAAAACGGTTGTGCCACAAGGTCATGTCCCTGTGTGCCGACCACATAGGCTTTGGTGAATTCGCCCACTCTGAGTGTTTTGCTGATTTTTTCAGGCGGCAGAAGTTTGACCACACCGTCAATTTCCGGAGAATCTGCATAGGATCGCCCAATGCCACCTTTTTTGCCCATGGACGGTGCAGAATCTATCAAAACTTGTAGCGTTGTACCCATACGCCGCTTGAGTTTGGCCACAGAAACAGCCTCAGCCACTGCCATAAAGCGTTGATGACGCTCCTGGCGAGCCTCCAGCGCCAACATGCCTGGCAAATCATTGGCCGCAGCGCCTGACACAGCACTGTAGGCAAAACAGCCTGCGCGGTCAATTTGTGCATCTTGCATAAACTGTAGCAAGTGCTCAAATTCTTCTTCAGTTTCTCCCGGAAAACCTGCAATAAAGGTGCTGCGCAGCGCAATGTCAGGACACATCTTTCGCCAGTTGGCAATACGTTCCAGATTTTTTTCACCACTGGCCGGGCGCTTCATGCGTTGAAGCACATCGGGATGGCTGTGCTGAAAGGGCACGTCAAGGTAGGGTAACAGACTGCCAGAGGCCATCAAAGACACAACATCATCCACACTGGGATAAGGATAGACGTAGTGCAAACGCACCCACGCCCCATAAGTTTTGGCCATGTCGCCCAGGGCTTCAACCAACGCCAGCAAACGGGTTTTAAGGGGACGGCCATTCCAGAAACCTGTGCGGTATTGCGTGTCCACACCATAGGCTGCAACGTCTTGACTGATCACCAGCAATTCCTTCACGCCCCCCTCAAACAAAGCTTGGGCTTCTTGCAGCACATGGCCAATGGGGCGAGACACCAAGGGGCCACGCAGGGATGGAATGATGCAAAACGTACAGTGGTGATTGCAGCCTTCACTGATTTTGATGTAAGCATAGTGCCGTGGTGTGAGCTTGATGCCTGCCACGCCAAAGGCATTGGAAGCCAGGTCTGACAAAAGGGCATGGGGTTTTGGCAAGTGGGCATGAACAGCATCCATCACCTGCTGCGTGGCCTGCGGTCCTGTCACTGCAAGCACACGCGGGTGAAGTTCGCGCACCAGGTTACCCCCTGTCTGATTTACTTTGGCACCCAAACAGCCCGTCACAATCACTTTGCCATTTTCAGCCATAGCCTGTGCAATGGTGTCAAGACTTTCCTGAACAGCATCATCAATAAAACCGCAGGTATTCACAATCACCAAGTCAGCCTCGTGAAAAGTCTTGCAAGTGTGATAGCCCTCGGCGTTGAGTTGAGTGAGGATTAATTCTGAGTCGGTGAGCGCCTTGGGGCAGCCTAGCGATACCATACCTATACTTGGGATTTTCTGCGACATCTGGTTCATAGGGTGTAGTATGCTTTTACTTATTTAAAATAATAAAACATGGTTTTTTTATAGATACATACAAGTTTTATTTTTTATATGCGGCATATTTAATTATTTCTAGATCGGCAATAAGTGTGACGTGCCTTGGTGGGATAGTGGACATCAGTTTCAACGACCAAGGAATCTCACCGCCCATGCAGGACTGGTGCGTCTTATTTTTTTGGATCTTTGCCCATCCGGGACAAGAGCATGCCCGCTCTTGACAATCAACTGATTGACCTCATCGAGCAGTTCAGGGGTAAGCAGGCTAACATTATCTTTGAGTGTTTGCAGGGGGTAATGTACGTCGTCGAACGCAACATGGCCAAGCATTGCACGCACTGTACTGTGATCATTGACAAGTTCATGCAGGTAGTCATAATCGATCTTGAGGTCAATACGAATGACCCCACAAACAAAAATTGTCCATAAATCCATGTCGGGGCGACCATTGGTTTTTTTGACCTTGGGTGAAATTTGACGATGGAAAAGATCAAAAATTGCCTCCCGAAGCTCCATCTGCATGTAGATGAATTGCAAGCCTTTGAGAATTTTTGGGATGTCATCGCGAGATTTAGGGTCAAACTTGATTTTGGAGATATCGACTTCGCCAATGAACATTTGTAAGGGTTGGACAATGGGCATAATGAATCACTTTATATCTAAAAAAGCAAGGAAACACATGAATTTACGGCGGTATCAATAAGAGTCAAGAAAACGAGTCAAAGTACTCATGAAGAGTAGCCGTTTATGTCATCGTTTAGACCCTTAGGATATGCGGCTCATCTTGTTTTTTTTAAAGAACTGCGAGTGTGTTTCCATACGAAATTAGCTCTCTTCAATGCACACTTAATCGTATTGAGATGTACTGGCGTACCACCACCCTCAATGTGTTTAACGAGCAATTCCTTTGCCGTCAAAAGCTCCAAACTGGCCGATTCTTTCAATTTATCAACTTGATCAGGTCTAATTTTTTTGGGTGCGCCAGGGCGAAGAGCATCTTTCAAAGCATTAATACCGTTGGCTAACCAATGTATGCGTGTCAACCCAACAGTTCTAACATCAATTCCCACCTCGTCAGCCACTTTTTGCATAGACAATCCATCATCCAAACGAATTAAGGTGTGTGCTCTTTGCCGCTCACGCCAATTATCACCACGCTCAACAATATTCTGACATATTAAACGATCAGATAAACTTAAACTAAAAGTGACTTTGCGTGGCATAATGAACCTGTAAAAGGAAATATTAGACATTATTGGAAACCTAATAATGTCTATTGATCGCTTAACTCAATGTCCGTGCGACGGTAACCGTTTACACCCCGTCTTGTAGGTCGGACTTCAGTCCGACCTACGGGACATGGATGAACCAAGCGGAGTCTAAACGGTTACGTGCGACGTTGTTTTGAGGTAACCATTTCAGACCTACCCGGAACCCCCACCAAAACACCATTATTTTTGGACAATTCGGCTTCCCACTGAAGGCGGGACAGAGCTTAGGATGTGGTCAGTAATAAGTTCCCCATTTGGCCGTCAGAGTTGGGATGCAATGCTAGGCGCAAATCGCGCGGTGTGGCCATGCCACATAAGCGATTTGTAACGACGCAGTGCGCCCAAATCTGACGAGCCAAATGGG
>CAIXMC010000391.1 GCA_903920405.1 uncultured beta proteobacterium | reverse complement strand
CGCAAGATTAAATTTACCAGATAATCCGGCTCCGTAACCCCTTGCAAAATCCGGTTTTTGATGTATACTAATATCTACTATAATATGGAGGTATGTCATGAAGTGCGCAGCTCTTATTCTGGCAATTGCTATGATTTTTTCGGTATTTCACGTTAACTGAAGAATCCAGGATGATCATTTCACTATTGCGTTGGCCTTTGTCTGCGATTTTGGTGTGGGCGCTGGCGTGGTCTATTTTTATTTTGATGGTACGATTTGGCGTTAGCATGATGATATCGCTGGGTTTTGCTTGTGTTTTTAGCGTGATGGCCAGTGTGTTAGGGCAAACTTGGTGGCGTCGTTTGATGATTGCTCTGGGTTTTGTACTGTCGCTGACCCTTTCGGGTATTGCTCTTTTGCCCGCCTGGGTCTGGTTGTTGCCCCTGCTCATTTTGTTACTCATTTACCCGATCAATGCCTGGCGGGATGCTCCGCTTTTCCCCACACCAGCAGGTGCGCTGCAAGAGTTAGCCTTGCATGCACCACTGCCTGAGGGGGCACTTATTCTGGATGCCGGTTGTGGCTTGGGTCATGGCCTTTTGGCCTTGCGAAGCGCGTATCCTTTGGCCCAATATCATGGCTTGGAGTTTTCCTGGCCTCTTCGCGTCTTGTGTTCATTACGATGCCCTTGGGCAAATATCAAACAGAGCGACATCTGGCGGGCAGACTGGTCAGGTTACAGCATGGTGTATTTATTTCAGCGCCCTGAGAGCATGGCGCGTGCTGTGGCTAAGGCACGCACAGAACTACAACCAGGGGCATGGCTGGTCAGTCTTGAATTTGAAGCTACCGAGCTACAAGCGCATGCTGTATTGAAGTCACCGTGTGGGCGAAAAGTTTGGGTATATCGACAGCCTTTGGTGTGAAGCGCATGAATGCATCAGAAAAACAAAGGCAAAGAACTTCTACACTGTGGCTTTTACACATCATCCATGCTGAAATTAAATTGCTGTCATGCCAATAGTCTCTTGTCAGAGATTGAACACGCTCAATTGCTACGCGGCATGACGCGTGGGTTTGAGCGCGAATGCCTGCGGGTCGATCGCATAGGTCAGCTTGCCAAAACACCACACCCCATCGCTTTGGGTTCCAAACTGACACATCCCTGGATAACGACCGATTACGCCGAGGCTCTGTTGGAGTTCATCACGCCGCCATCACAGGACCCCGACTTTCCACTGGCATTTTTGACCGATCTGCACCGCTACGCTGCCCAACAGATCAGTGGTGAGTATTTGTGGGCAGGTTCCATGCCGTGCAAAATAGGAATTGATGCCGATATTGCCATTGCTGACTACGGCAGTTCCAATGAAGCGCGCTTCAAAATGGTGTATCGCCAGGGTTTGGGCATGCGTTACGGACGCACCATGCAAACCATTGCCGGTACGCATTACAACTGGTCGTTGCCCGATGATTTCTGGCAGGCGCTGTACTCATGCTGCCCTGGTGAAAGGAGTCTTCAAGACCACATCAACACCCATTATTTTGGCCTGATACGCAATTTTTTGCGTTTCGGCTGGCTTGTTCCTTATCTTTTTGGTGCATCGCCTGCGCTATGCCAGTCGTTTTTGCAGGGCAACTCGTCTGATTTAAAGCAGCTCTGCCCAGGTACGCTGTACGGCCCTTACGCTACCAGCTTGCGCATGAGTCCTCTGGGCTACCAAAATCATGCACAAGACAAACTGGCCATCAGCTTCAATTCACTGGCCGAATACACCGCAGCGCTTGAGACCGCCATTCGTACCCCTGACCCCTATTACACCGCGCTGGGTGTGTATGACGGTTCGATCTGGAAGCAAATCAGTGCCAACCTGTTGCAAATAGAGGCTGAGTTTTACGCCCCCATCAGACCCAAGCGAGTGGGACTCCAGGGTGAGCGCCCAGCGCTGGCACTGAAAACCTATGGCGTGCAATACATCGAAATGCGGCTGTTTGACTTGAACCCATTGCTGGCCATCGGCATCGCACCTGAGCAAAGCCTGTTTGCAGACGCACTGCTGTTGATGTGCCTGTTTCGTGACAGTCCCCCCATCAGCCCTCGTGAACAAAGCGAAAACGACGAAAACAAGCACCGTGTGGTCACCCGTGGTCGCCAGCCGGGTTTGCAACTGCTGCTGCACAACCGCGAACAAGCACTGCACTCACTTGCCCATGAACTGTTTGACGATATGGCCCCTTTTGCGGCCATGCTTGACCATACCTATGGTGGCCATGATTATGAAAAAGCCATGCAGCACTTGAGACTGCGCATTGATGAGCCGGATGGCACACCCTCGGCACAAGTCATTGAGGCTATCCACCGTTGCGGTAGCTATTTTGACTTTGCGATGGAACAAGCCAAAATCCACACCCGCTCTTTACAAGCCCATCCACTTGATCCTGCTACGTTGGCACGTTTGAAAGATAGCGTTGCTGCGTCACATGCCGAGCACAAGCGCCGAGAACACGTTCCCCAAGAGCCGTTTGAAACATTTGTGACACGTTATTTTGAGTGAAATATCATCTGTAATTTGCGCTTGGCATTGCATCTTTAACTCTGACGGCCAAATGCAGAACTTATTGTTGACCATATCCTAAGCTGCCATGAAAATCCCCGAATTGTTAGCTCCTGCCGGCTCCCTAGCCATGCTGCAAACTGCCTTGGCTTTTGGTGCTGATGCCGTGTATGCGGGGCAGCCGCGCTATAGCCTGCGGGTTCGCAACAATGACTTTGGTGATTTGAAAGTTCTTCAACAAGGGCTTGACACTGCTCATGCCAGCCGTGCCAGGTTTTATGTGGTGTCCAATATTTATGCGCACGACGACAAAATAAGGCACTATGTCAACAACATGGCCCCGGT
>CAIXMC010000390.1 GCA_903920405.1 uncultured beta proteobacterium | reverse complement strand
CCCATTTGGCTCGTCAGATTTGGGCGCACTGCGTCGTTACAAATCGCTTATGTGGCATGGCCACACCGCGCGATTTGCGCCTAGCATTGCATCCCAACTCTGACGGCCAAATGGGGAACTTATTACTGACCACATCCTAAATCTTAACCGTCATGGATTGGCATCTACACGAAGGTGACCATCCATAAAAAAAGCCACCCTTAGGTGGCTTGCGCCCATCGCGACTAATTTTTATTTTTTGTGAGCTTCGGATGTTGGAGCTGCGGGAGCTGCTGTGTCCGTGGAGGACGCAGATGCAACAGGTTCGGCTGCAGATGCTGCCTCTGATGCAGCAGAGGCAGGTGCGACGACCGCAGCAGCCGGCGCTGGTGCAACCAACGGAGCAGGTGCGGTCTCAGTCACGGGAGGCGGAACGGGGACAGCTTCTTCTTTGTTACCGCATGCAGACAAAGCTGCTGCTGCGACCACAGCCAACAAAACGAGAGATTTATTCATTTGAAACACCTGATATGAAAATTATTAAAACTTGATTCTGTGTGAAACCACAAAACACCGGACTGAGAAGCCATGAAGCCTTTCGCCCTGCAACAAATTATAGTTTCAATGCAACGTCTTTGATGATTTTCCCTCAGACCTGATGTAAACATTCGGTAAATTCATTCCGTATGTCTTTTATAAATCAACAACTTATGTATAAAAAAAACCTGTTGTTGCCATTTAACGCCGTTATTCAACTCTCTAAATGATTGATTTCAAAAACATTTTTGTAAACTGGTTAAGCAAATGTTTATAGCTTGATTTTTTCACAGGTTGTTTTGCATTTTTACAACTAAAGTTTCGAGGTTCATTTTGACACCCAAACCTTTCACCATGAGGACATGGATGAACCAGGCGGGGTCCAAACGGTTACGATTTGGGGGTACTGAGTCGTTACAAATCTGATGAGCCAAATGGGGAACTTATTACTGACCACATCCCAAAAGCATCGCTTTGATCCCAAAGTGCGCTGCTGCATCTCTTTTTGGCAGTAGTTACAAAATCATGTCTCACTGACCAACACCCTCTTGCCACTGTCAATATTCATTCGCAACACAGATTTTTGCTGCTGCGACATCATTTAACAAGAAGTTACAACTCAATTGGAATTTATATGATTGATTATGCAAACAAATCACACAGCGCATTGCGTCCTGCCGGGATACTTGGCCCCGGCATGAGGCTGATGGGCAACTTGCAGTTTTCTGCCAAGGCCTCTGTGATTAGCCTTGCCTTTGTGATCCCCATTCTTTTGTTGGGCTGGTCTGCCACCCAATCCTTTCTGAACAACCGGCGCAATACTCAACACGAAATTGAGGGCGTGAGTGTTTTACGATCATTTGTGCCGCTCAACCAGCATTTGGTGATCGCTAGAAACGCAACCCGGGCCATGATCGGTGGCTTTGATGCTTTGGATGCCTACAAAGCCAGTCGCAGCAATGCAGATGCCATGTTTGCCAGGCTGGACCAGGAACTGACTCATTCAGCAGACCCGTTGATGATTCGTGAAGCGTTCAATAATCTGCGCCAAACATGGAATGAAACGGCAAAATCAGGCAATGGACTGGATGCCAGTGGTCAAAGTACGGTTTTTGTGCCTGTCACCAATGCTGGCATTTCACTTTTGTCGCGCATATCGGATCGTTCTGGTTTGGTGTTGGACCCTCAAATGGACACGCTGTATCTGGGACTGGTGGTGGCGCAAAAGTTGCCCGTTATTCAGGAAAATCTGGGGCAGATCAGAGCTTGGAGCACCTACTTGGCATCCACGGCTGGCAGCATCTCTGCTGCCGATCGTCACAAAGCCGTATTTCGATACGTTGTGTGGGATGCGCAACTTCGCTCGGACGTGAAGGATGTCAACGCTTACGTTGAAAAAATTGTGGCCTATCAGCCTGAACTCAAGGCCAAACTCGATCTGTCAGCATTCCAGCAGGTTGAAGCCTATCGAGCACGTGCCTACAAATCTGTCATGGAGGAAGACGTACAAACTGCCAACGCACTGTGGGATAACGGAGGCCAGGCATTTGAAGGTTTTAGCCGAACTTTTGAGCAGACTGTGCCATTGCTCAATGATTTACTGGTACAAAGATTACGCGACATGCAGGTTCAAAACTTGACAATTTTTAGTGTGATCACTGTGATTTTGTTCTTGGCAGCCTATCTGTTTTACAGTTTTTATTTGGTGACCAGCGGTGGCTTGCGTCTGATTGACAAGCACTTGCAAAAGATTGCCGGTGGCGATTTGAGCGACATGCCATCGCGTCCGTTTGGATGTGATGAACTTGCCCATGTGCTCAACTCGCTGATTGATATGCAAAGCGTACTGACACAGTTTCAGACAGCGCAAGACGAACTGGCACAACAACATGGTGCAGGCATGTTGGACTACCGCATGTCCACCCAGGGTCTGCCGGATGCGTATGCCACCATGGCCGATTCCATCAATGAAGTGATGCAGACACATATCAGTGTCATGATGAAATTGGTTGAAGTGGTGACCGGTTACACCGAAGGCAGGCTTGACGTGGCCATGGATCGTTTGCCGGGTCAGAAAGCCCGCGTCTGTCATGCGATAGACAAGGTTCAGCAGTCGCTGCGAGATGCTGCCGAGGCAGCAGGTTTTAACGAGCGCATCCGCTTGTCGCTGGACAGCCTGCCGGTGTGCGTGACAATTTCCAATGCAAAGGCCATGCTGGTTCATGCAACACCATCGGCCAAAGAACTGCTCAAACTGTTTGGCGGTCCTGCTTTTGATATCCACAAGTTTTATGGCAACAAACTCTCAAGCCTGTTCAAGGAAACGGATGATGCTGTACGCTTTGACCAAGCTGTGCGTACCGGAGACGCCATGGACATGGAAATTAATGGTCACAAACTCAGGTTATTGGCCAGTCCTGTGACCGACAGCAATGGCCAGCCCATTGGACGCATTACCCAATGGCTTGATCGCACCGACGAGATCGCCTCAGAGCAAGAACTTGATGACGTGGTGAACGCCGCGTCCCGTGGAGATTTCAGCGGCAAACTGACATTGGATGGAAAAACGGGCTTCTTTGCCAAAATTTTTACTGGCATGAATCAACTCCTGGAGACCAGCCAGCAGGGCTTGAGCGACGTTGCCCGTGTGCTTGCTGCTGTGGCAGAAGGCGACCTGACTCAGCGCATCACCCAAGATTACCAGGGCCTGTTCGGCAAAGTCAAAGACAGCGTCAATGCATCTTCAGACAACCTGACCCGGGTCATTACGGAAGTTCGTTTAGCAGCCGATGCGCTGACCGCCGCGGCCAACCAAGTCAGTGCCACTGCGCAAAGTCTTTCGCAATCCGCCAGCCAACAAGCCTCAAGCGTTGAGCAAACCAGCGCTTCCATAGACGTCATGTCAGCATCCATCAACCAAAACAGCGACAACGCGAGGGTCACCGATGGCATGGCGGCCAAGGCTACAAAAGAGGCTGTCGAGGGTGGAAGCGCCGTCAGTCAGACAGTGACAGCTATGAAAAAAATAGCATCCAAGATCAGCATTGTGGATGATATTGCTTACCAAACCAACCTGCTGGCATTGAACGCCGCCATTGAAGCTGCCCGTGCTGGTGAGCATGGAAAAGGCTTTGCCGTTGTAGCAGCCGAGGTGCGCAAACTCGCCGAGCGCAGTCAGGAAGCTGCCAAAGAAATTGGTGAACTGGCAGGCAGCAGCGTCACCACTGCGGAGCTTGCAGGCCAATTGCTCAATGCGATTGTCCCCAGCATTCAAAAAACTTCAGAATTGGTGCAGGAAATTGCAGCCGCCAGTTCTGAACAAAGCGAATCCATCATGCAGATTGGAGGGGCTATGGGGCAACTGAGCAAAGCCACCCAGCAAAATGCGAGTGCTTCTGAAGAGCTTGCCGCTACCAGTGAAGAGTTATCGGGACAGGCTGAGCAATTGCAGCAAAGCATTGCATTTTTCAAGACGGATGACGTTCCTGTTTATGATCGCCGCAGCAAGACTGAAAGCTCAGAAATCAAGCCCTTGATTGCAGCACCCACGCGTTTGGGCACTTGATGTTTAGGGAGATGGAAATTGCTGATATACCTGACTCATCATTTTTGTCCTTCTATAGCCATAACGGTAAACGGTACTTTAGGATGTGGTCAGTAATAAGTTCCCCATTTGGCTCGTCAGATTTGGGTGCACTGCGTCGTTACAAATCGCTTATGTGGCATGGCCACACCGCGCGATTTGCGCCTAGCATTGCCTCCCAACTCTGACGGCCAAATGCGGAACTTATTGTTGACAACATCCTTAATGTTCAAGTTTTTAGTCGCGTGAAATATAAATGTTGTCAATATAAACAGGAGGTAGCTCGGCAGTACCGGTGCCCTTGCCCGTGATGTCAAACCGGTCGGCAATGACAAATCGATCCACCAGCATTGTCAAGTCGGCATTGCTGCCTTTCACCAGGTCTGCCAAGGGAATGGACACATGACACCAGGTGTTGGTGTTGCAATAACCGTAGTCGCCAGACTTCAAGGCTAAAAATACCTCAACAATCTGGCTGTCTTGGGTTGTTGTGCGAAGGCCGACCTCAATCGTGCCCGGGTAAGTGGTTTTGATGTCAAACTGCACATGCCCTGCTGCAAACTCGGACAGGTTGGCGGGTGCGACATCTCCAAAAGACATTCCCCAACCCCACTGGGCCGGTGTGGGTTTGATTTCCAAAGCGTAAGGGCCATCGCCTGTGCCGGCAAAGTTGGCATTTCCCACCATCGTCGAGTCCCACGGCCACCACCCCAGTGCAGAATCCACAAACACATCAGCAGTTGCCACTGCATCTGCATACACTTTGTATCGGGCATATTGGGTAGCATCCACAGGCACATGCACGGTGGGCATGACCCAATGGACAGCATCGGCATCGGTGTAGGTGGCAGGTTCGTTCACCCATGCGACATTACCTGTGGGCTGAACACCGGCAAGGGCGTAACGAGCCTGTCGATCAACGTTAAAAAGCCCCCATTTGTCATCACCCTGTTTCCAGGGTTCATCAAAAGCCTCAAAGTAAAAAACGGCTTTGGGGCCGGCACCGGTTCGCCCTTCGTTGGCCCAGGCCAGTAGTTTGTCCAGATACATTTTTTGATTGACGGGGTGTGCCAAAAACGGCAGTTTGCCTGTGTTCACGGCATTCCAGCCTGTTTCACCAATCACGATGGGCATGGCTGAAAGATTTTTAGCGTCCAAGTAGGTACGAACAGCAAAATACTCGTTTTTGGCCGATACGATGGCAGCATTCATCATGGCCTGTGCGCGTGCAGATTCGGCCACCTGGAACTGCCGCCAATCCCATAAAGTGGGGTTGTAAATGGTGTCTAGCTCTGGGTAGGTGTGCATGGAAACAAAATCCACCGCGTTCAAAATGACATCTGTGTCATAGGGCATGTTGGGTTGATTGGCATAAAACGCCCAGTTGTCGTCTGACGTGACCGGCTGGCTGATTTGACTGCGTACCTTGGCAATATAGGCAGCCATTTTTGCAGATGAAACTGGCGCGGTGGACCATGACACCATGGTTTCATTGCCCACGCTGACTGCCAACACAATGTCAGGATAAGCATTGGCCAGCACAACCGTCCTGGCAATTTCCGCTTTGCTCTCAACAGACGAAGAGGGCAAAACGCACGAGGGATCTACCGGCGAAGGGGGATAGTCGTCAACAAAAGCACCCAGCATCACCTTGATGTCCAGGTTGTTGGTTTTGATGACGCGTAGCGTTCTTTCTGCCAGTTTCATTGAACTGTCAAACAACCTGATGAGACCAAAGCCGGCCAGAGAGAGCAGGTGCATGTCCTGTGCAATCATTTCATCTGTGATCACTTCGTTCGCAATGTCTGTAGGGTCAAGAACGCACTGACCATTTTCACCAAGCACAATTCGTGTGATGGTTTTTGTGACATCCAGGGGGGCAGTCGTCACTTCGGTTTGACAGGGATGTCCTTTGTTTTTGGATGTGCGGTAGGGTCCGTAATTCACAGCTTTTCTGGTGGTGAATTCTGCGGGCAATGGCCGAAGCGCTCCAACGCGACGGGTCACGACCGGCAAGGCAGGAACTACAACCCCCACGTTCACCCAAAAACCTTCTGTGGAGGGCATTGCCACGTTGAGGGGCAAATAAGACAGGTTGGGGATGTCATCCGCCGCCACGGTGCCCCCTGTATTCTCCAGTGAAGGTGCATACAAATGCCATTGTGCGCTGGTCGCATTCCATGCCCAGACAGACTTGATGGTTTTACCGGCGGCATTGAGGCTGTCGTTCAAACGGCCATGAATTTGGCAGGCCGTTTGATGGTCTGCACTGCCCACCAGATTCCAGCCAGGCACAAGGTCTTGTGCAGTCAGCGATACCACGGTAGCGTTGACATCTGGCGGCTCAATGAAGTTTGCCAAGGAACCAGTCCCAGCTGCATTGACCCAAAAACCTTCCTTGGGGCTAATGCTGTTCAATACATCGTAGCGATTGCTTTGCGCGAAAGCAGTCAACTGATCCGATGTCATGAAGGGGCTGTAAAAGGCCCATTTTTGGTCAAGTGTGTTCCATTTCCAAACCGATGTGATTTTTGCGGAACCATTCAGTTGAGAATTTGTGATGATAGGTGTGGTCTTACTGTTGGCGACCAGATTCCAGCCTGGTGACAAGCCGATGAAATTTGAAGCGAATACCATGCCGGTGTGTAGCCACCAGAACATCGTCAAAAAAACAGCTCGTTTAAAAATAGAACCCATAAATGGCTTTTGCATGAGAAAAATAAGAAGATGACCACACGACACACCCGTGAAATATATAAGGATAGGTCGATACCGCGCTTTTGGCTCGTCAGATTTTGGCGCACTGCGTCGTTGTATCCCAACTCTGACGGTCACAAGCGAAATATATTGTTGACCTTATCCGCCTAGGGACTCAATAACGATGAGTTGTAGATGGTGAGCTATTTTGACAGTGACCCGCCACAATTCCTGCAGATGATCTGATTGAAAATGCTATCTAATAAATAGCTACTTATGCTTACTCTGTGCGCCTTGGAGGGTGTTTTGATACACCATACTGTCACAGGTTGACAGCATGATGCAAAGTAGAAAAGACAGTTACATGCCGTGAAACTTCATCATCAACGGCACAATCAACAGAGCCACGATGTTGATGATTTTGATCAGCGGGTTGATGGCTGGACCTGCGGTGTCTTTGTAGGGGTCGCCTACGGTGTCACCGGTCACGGCTGCTTTGTGGGTTTCTGAGCCTTTGCCACCAAAATGACCGTCTTCAATGTATTTTTTGGCATTGTCCCAGGCACCGCCGCCGGTACACATCGAAATAGCGACAAACAAGCCCGTGACGATGGTGCCCATCAGCAAGCCACCCAAAGCTGCAGGCCCCAATATCAGCCCTACCAAAATAGGTACAACCACGGGCAACAAGGACGGTACGACCATTTCCTTGATGGCAGCAGTGGTCAAAATATCAACGGCGGTGCCGTAATCAGGCTTGGCTTTGCCTTGCATGATGCCTTTGATGTCACGAAACTGGCGGCGAACTTCGACCACCACAGCACCTGCGGCACGGCCTACGGCTTCCATCGCCATGGCGCCAAAGAGATAAGGAATCAGGCCACCAATGAACAGACCAATGATGACCATGTGGTTGCTTAAATCAAAGGTGATCACCTTGCCATAAGCATCGAGCTTATGGGTGTAGTCGGCAAAAAGAACCAGTGCAGCCAGACCGGCAGAGCCAATGGCGTAACCTTTGGTCACTGCTTTGGTGGTGTTGCCCACGGCATCCAGGGGGTCAGTGATGTCGCGTACGCTCTTGGGCATTTCAGCCATTTCGGCAATGCCGCCTGCGTTGTCGGTGATAGGGCCATAAGCATCCAGGGCGACCACAATGCCTGCCATGCTCAGCATGGAGGTCGCCGCAATGGCAATGCCATAAAGACCAGCCAATGCGTAAGCGGTGTAAATGGCCACGCAGACAAACATCACAGGCCAGGCGGTTGAGCGCATGGACACGCCCAAACCCGCAATGATGTTGGTGCCATGACCGGTGGTGGAAGCCTCAGCGATGTGCTGTACGGGTTTGTATTGGGTGCCGGTGTAATACTCGGTAATCCATACCAAGGCGGCAGTCAGCATCAAACCTACGATACATGCGTAGAACAAGCTCATGCCAGAGATAACTTGACCGGTTGTGAGTGTCAGGGTGGCGGGCAGCAAGTTTTGAGTCACAAAAAAGAAAGCCACCAGTGACAGCGCCCCCGCGACGGCCAAACCTTTGTAAAGGGCGGGCATCACGTTGGTCATGCCTGGCGAGGCTTTGACAAAGAAGCAGCCAATGATGGAGGCCACAATCGACACAGCACCCAGCGCCAGCGGATAGACCACAGCACTGATGCCTGCACCTGTCACCATCAAAGCACCGAGCACCATGGTGGCAATGAGCGTGACGGCGTAAGTTTCAAACAGGTCTGCTGCCATGCCAGCGCAGTCGCCCACGTTGTCGCCTACGTTATCGGCAATCACGGCAGGGTTGCGGGGGTCGTCTTCGGGAATGCCGGCTTCAACCTTGCCCACCAGGTCAGCACCCACGTCTGCGCCTTTGGTGAAAATTCCACCGCCCAAACGGGCAAAAATGGAAATCAGGGAAGAACCAAAGGCAAAACCAATCAAGGGGTTGAGCATTTCGGCCAGTTTGGCGTTGGGTGCATCGCTATTGCCTGTCAAAAACCAGTAAAAACCGGTGACACCCAAAAGCCCCAGCCCCACCACCAGCATACCGGTGATGGCACCTCCACGAAAAGCCACATCCAACGCAGGGCCAATGCCTTTGGTGGCAGCCTGCGCGGTTCGCACATTGGCACGAACCGAAACATTCATACCGATAAAACCACAGGCTCCAGAGAGCACTGCACCCAGCACAAAACCAACGGCGCTAAGGTGATCAAGAAATACGCCAATCAAAACAGCCAGTACCACGCCGACAATGGCAATGGTTTTGTATTGCCGCGCAAGGTAAGCCGATGCACCGGTCTGAATGGCATTGGCGATGTCTTGCATTCGCTGATTGCCAGCGTCTTGAGAGAGTATCCAGCTTCGTGCCCAAAAGCCATAGCCGACTGCGATCAAGCCGCAGATAAGCGCCAGTATCAGCGCTGAGTTGCCTGTCATAAAATTTTCCTGTTGATTGGTCGAGAAGATAGGGTGCATCTTATCAATGCACCCCTGCAGAATTTCGCTATCGCCGACTGGCACCAAAAGACGTGCTGACGTCGGCAATTGGCGAATGGGCGAACTTTACCTCTAAAAATGCTGTTTTTGATGTGATTGCATGTATTAGCATCGGATGATTGCGGCGATAGTTTTGTTTTTACCCATTTTTTCAAAGGATGATGTTCATGAACCGAAAACCAAACACAACCCGCTCTGGCACTGCCAAGGCCAATGAGGGTGAATACTTGAGTTTGCGTCTTGGCTCTGAAGAGTACGCTATTGGCATATTGCAGGTTCAGGAAATTCGCTCCTATGAAGAGCCTACCCGCATGGTCAATGCCCCTCTGTTTGTCAAGGGGGTCATCAACTTGAGGGGCGTTATTGTTCCTATTGTGGATTTGCGACTCAAGCTCAATTTGCCCCGTGCAGAGTACACCGAGTTCACGGTAGTGATTATTTTGAAAGTGCATGGCACGGTGATTGGCGTGGTGGTTGATTCTGTGTCCGATGTGGTCAGCATCAAGGCCGAGTCGATCAAACCTGCACCGCAGTTTGAATCTGTGCTGGACAGCCGTTTTATCACCGGTCTGGTTCATTTGGGCGATCGCACCTTGATCGTGATGAATATTGAATCTTTGCTTAATCACGCTGAACTTGGTATGGTCTCCTGACGTGTCGGGTGTTTATTTGTCAGATCAGACCATGACGCTCACTCTTTGCGTAGCACAACTCAATCTGGTGGTAGGCGATCTGCTGGGCAACTCCCAAAAAATCATTGAGGCAGCCCAACAGGCTTACTGGAGTGGCGCACGTCTGGTGTTGACACCTGAACTCTCCATCTGTGGGTACGCCGCTGAAGATTTGTTTTTGCGTGCAGCATTTATCACTGCCTGTGATGAAGCTGTTCTGAATGTTGCTCAAGCGTTGGCACACTTCAAGGGACTGTGCGTGGTGGTGGGTCACCCCACGGGTGGAGACAGTCGCACGCGATCGGTGGCTGTGCAGCAGCGATTTAACGCAGCGAGTGTGTTGTGTGAAGGCCAGGCAGTGGCACGTTATGCCAAGCGCGAATTGCCTAACTACCAAGTGTTTGATGAGCATCGTTATTTCACCCCAGGTCACGATGTTTGTGTGTTTGAAGTGGGCGAGTGCAGGGTCAAGGTTGGCTTGCTGATTTGTGAGGACGCATGGTTTGAAGCGCCTGCACGTTTAACGCGGGATGCTGGCGCACAAATGATCGCGGTCATGAATGCATCACCTTTTCATATGGGCAAGGGCACAGAGCGCGAACATCAGATGCGCGAGCGGGTGCTGGATTGTGGACTTCCTCTGGTGTATGCGCACTTGGTGGGCGGGCAAGATGAGATGGTTTTTGAGGGATATTCGTTTGCATTGAATGCGGATGGATCACTGGCCGGTCGTGCCCCTGGTTTTATGGAAAATAACCTTCTAGTCCACGTCCATCAAGCGTTGACAGCTATTGAATTAAGAGCGACAATCGCACCGTACGGCGATGCGGATGCCGATTTGTGGGATGCACTGGTGCTGGGTGTGCGTGACTACATTGGCAAAAATAGCTTTCCATCGGTGGTGTTGGGCTTGTCAGGTGGCATTGACTCTGCCCTGGTGTTGGCTATCGCCGTGGATGCCTTGGGCAAAGACAGGGTTCGTGCGGTAATGATGCCTTCGCCCTACACCCAAGACATCAGTTGGAGGGATGCGCGTGAGATGGCTTCTCGCTTGGGCGTTCGTTACGATGAACTGTCCATCGTTCCTGAATTGGAAGCCTTCAAAGCCACGTTAAGTTCCGAATTCAAAGGTCTGGCAGAGGACACGACCGAAGAAAACCTTCAGGCACGCATTCGTGGCACGCTGCTGATGGCATTGAGCAACAAGTTTGGCAGTCTGGTACTGACCACCGGCAACAAGTCAGAAATGGCCACGGGCTACTGCACTTTGTATGGTGACATGGCAGGCGGTTTTGCAGTCATCAAAGACTTGACCAAGACCACAGTGTTCCAATTGGCGCACTGGCGCAATGTGCATGACCCCTATCAAACTGGCACATCGCCTATTCCTGATCGCATCATCACCCGGCCACCAAGTGCTGAGCTTCGGCTCAACCAAAAAGACCAGGATAGCCTGCCGCCCTACGATATTTTGGATGCCATTGTTGAACGTTATATGGAAAATGACGAAAGCATTGAAGATATGGTGGCAGCAGGTTTTGCAAGGGCCGATGTGGAACGTGTCACGTGGCTGATGAAAACCAGTGAATACAAAAGGCGACAGTCGCCCGTGGGCATTCGTGTGACGCACCGCAGTTTTGGCAAGGACTGGCGCTATCCCATCACCAACAAATTTCGGGCGTGATTGTCATGCACAATCACGACAAGTACATTGCACTCTTTTTCAAGCAGGGAAGTTTATGAAACAAATTACCGCCATCATCAAGCCCTTCAAACTCGAAGAAGTGCGCGAAAGTTTGGCCGCTTGCGGCGTGACAGGCTTGACCGTCACCGAAGTCAAGGGTTTTGGTCGTCAAAAAGGCCACACAGAGCTGTATCGTGGCGCTGAGTACGTGGTGGACTTTTTGCCAAAAATCAAAATCGAAGTGGTCGTTAATGAGAATGACGTGGATCGCTGTGTGGAGGCCATCATCAAAGCTGCCCACACTGGAAAAATTGGGGACGGCAAAATTTTCATCACGAATGTGGATCGCGTGGTGCGCATTCGCACGGGTGAAGAAGACCAGGCAGCCGTTTAAATCCCGCCCATACCTACTGATCTACTGATATTCCCTGAGTCATCAGTTATGAAGCAGAGCTTGCACGCATCACAGGCGCTGACACAGCCGATGAAGCGGCAGCGGCAGCAGAGGCGGCAGGACTGGTGGGTAACGGCGGGTTAGGCAACACCGCAGATGCTGGCGCAACAGGCGGTCTGGCATTTTTTTTCAAAGGCAATCGACTGAGTTTGTCTGGCGCTGAGGGTTGCGCCGCCAAGGCTGTGTGAGGTGGCTTGGATTGTGCTGATTTGGCCAGTTTTTTCTTTTCCTCGGTGCTCAGGGCTTGGTAGGCTATCCACTTCTCATTTTTTTCCTGTGACGGCATCACTTTTTTGACCTCGGCAAAGTTCAGTCGGGCTTGTTCGCGCTGGCGCGGGCTAAGAGCTGCCCACTGTGCCATGCGTGCATGTGCCTTGGTCTGATCAGCCAATGTCATTTGGGAATAGTTGGCACTGAGCGATATCCACTTGCGTTTTTGAACATTGCTGATGTTTTTCCAGGTGGCAGAAAGAGGCTGAAGTGCGTTTTGCTGTTCTGGTGTTAATGCACTCCAATCCATTGAAGAAAAAGCAGCAGGGATGGCATTGCCCAAAACGGTGA
Source organism: uncultured beta proteobacterium (assembly GCA_903920405.1). Lineage (GTDB taxonomy): Bacteria > Pseudomonadota > Gammaproteobacteria > Burkholderiales > Burkholderiaceae_C > Rhodoferax. The sequence goes on along the minus strand of CAIXMC010000390.1, from coordinate 5,605 downwards.
CCGAACGGGTGCTTGTGGAACGCTGTTGACTCAAGGTGGCAACGGGCGGCTTGCCCTGTGTGCTCGATTGTGCCCAGATTGGCGTGACCATCGACATCGCTGTCAAAAGCGTCAACGTGATGACAGGGAAACAGCAAAGGTGTTGCAAGGTCAATTTAAACACTTCAGGGTTCCTGTGAGTTGCCAAGTTTCAAAAACTGCGCAAAACCAACATCAATATAAGCTGCAGGGGGAAGATCGTCGGTCAGGATGGCGGTGTCAATGTCTGCAAGTTCACGCGCACTGAGGTCGTCTTGAACAATGTTAATGATCAACAGCCCTGTAAGCAACAGCAGCAGCAAACCAGCAACACCAAGGCGACTCCACCAGGGAGAATGATGCCCACCATGCTGCGCTGTCAGAGTGTTAGACAAGGTGTTGGCATAAGAAACTTGAGCCGATGCCAGCAACACCTGTTTGCGCATTTCAACAGCCCTGACCCTTGCTGCACGCAGACGCTCTGAAATGTCGTAAGGCAGGTGTTGGCAGGTGGCATCCAGTTGAAGACAGATTTGCCGGCCAAATTGATCTATGGAGGCTTGCCGTGATTGCTCTGAAGTATTGATATTCATGGTGTAAGTCCTTTGGCATGAAGAGCACGGGACAGGGCTTGAGCTGCCCGAGAACAGTGCGTTTTAATACTGCCTTCAGAACAACCCATTGCAGATGCGGTTTCTAAAACATTCATACCTTCCCAGTAACGCATGAGGAAGGCTTCTCGTTGACGTGTAGGCAATAATAACAGCGCTTTTTCAATCATTTGCAAGGTTTCAGTACGCTCTGCAGTGGTTTGTGGGTTTTCAAATACCAAAGACGTTTCTGTAGATGACAAGGACTCCAGAATATCAGATTCAGTGTCATCAGGGTCAGATTGAAAATCGCTCAACGATGAGAAAAAGGCATTTTTGACTTTTTGTCGACGAAACCAGTCCAATGTAGTGTTGCCCAAAATGCGCGCAAACAACATGGGAAGTTCGTTAGTGGGCTTATCACCGTAGTGCTCTGCGAGTTTCATCATGCTGTCTTGAACAATGTCGAGAGCTGATTCATTGTTGCCAACGTTGTAGGCTGTACGTTTGAAGGCACGTTTTTCGACGCTCTTCAAAAAATCTGAAAGTTCAGTAGGAGTGGCCAAATAAATTCTCTTGGGGCAAGTCAAAGGGCATCGTGGTGCAGCGTTCGAAAAAGCGTCAAAGTGATGTGGAGCAGTCAACATGGCCACATACAAGGAGACGAGTCGTGCGAATAACTTCGTCTCTACCTATCTACCGCTGCGAATAAATCGATGTTAATTTTACTATTATAAAGATAGCTACTTACGCAATAGGGACGGGCGTTAGAGGCCGATTTGTTATACAAAAAAATTCACTCAGTTCGTGCAGTTTTACAGGTGAACATCGCAGCCTCCACATTACTTTGAACCGCACCCGCATCAGCACGATTTCAGGGCGACCGTGTGATGGAGTGCGATAATAGCGTTTACAACTTATGCAAACGGGTCAAGGTTCGGCACAACAATCCTTGTGCTTATGGTTTTGGCCTCAAGCTTCAATGTAGCGCCACAAGTGTTTACAAAGATGCACCCAAGGTTTTTCGTTAGAGAAATTCACAAAGGTTTATCATGGAAATATCTCAAATCGATTCTGTTGCGACAGATTCTTCGCTCTCTCCCATTCAACCCTTGGCCCAAAATTTTACAGTTGCTTCGCCAACTGAGCTGCGCGGTGCCGAAATTCTCATCAAGGCATTAGAAGCTGAAGGCGTTAAATTTGTCTGGGGTTATCCTGGAGGCGCCGTCTTGCATATTTACGACGCTTTTTTCAAGCAAGACACCATTCGGCATATTTTGGTGCGCCACGAACAAGCGGCGGTTCATGCAGCAGATGCTTATGCGCGTTCCACTGGCGATGTGGGTGTGGCGTTTGTCACCTCTGGCCCAGGTGCCACCAATGCGGTCACAGGCATTGCAACGGCTTACATGGACAGCACTCCCATGGTGATTGTGAGCGGTCAGGTTTCTACGCCCGCTATTGGCATGGACGCTTTTCAGGAGTGCGACACGGTGGGCATCACCCGGCCTGTGGTTAAACACAATTTTCTGGTCAAGGATGTACGTGATTTGGCGATCACCATGAAAAAAGCCTTTCATATTGCACGCACAGGTCGGCCAGGGCCTGTGGTGGTTGATATTCCCAAAGATGTGTCGTTCAAAAAAGTGCCTTACCACGGCTATCCTGCAACGGTTGAAATGCGCTCTTACAACCCCGTTCGTAAAGGGCATGGAGGGCAAATTCGCAAGGCGCTGCAACTCATTTTGGCAGCTAAACGCCTTTATATTTATACCGGTGGTGGCGTGGTTCTCAGCAATGCTTCAGAGCAGTTGCGTCAGTTGGTCGATCTTTTGGGTTGCCCCTGCACCAGCACATTGACAGGTTTGGGGGCGTATCCTGCGAGCGATCGCAAGTTTTTGGGTATGCCCGGCATGCACGGCACGGTCGAGGCCAATAATGCCATGCAGCACTGCGACGTTTTGCTGGCGGTGGGTGCGCGTTTTGATGATCGGGTGATTGGCAACCCTAAACACTTTGCACAAAATGAACGCAAAATCATTCACATTGACATTGATCCCTCTAGTATTTCCAAGCGCGTCAAGGTGGATATTCCCATTGTGGGGGATGTCAAAGACGTTCTGATTGACATGCTGGCTGTGATTCATGAAACACACGGCAAGCCCGATGCAGTAACACAGGCCGCTTGGTGGAACACCATTGAAGACTGGCGCAAAGGCCAGTGCCTGAAGTACAACCCAGGTCAAAATGGCATTATCAAGCCACAGTATGTGGTTGAAACACTTTGGAATATGACACGTGACGATGATGTCTATATCACGTCGGATGTTGGGCAGCATCAAATGTGGGTGGCACAGTATTACCGTTTCAACCAGCCACGGCACTGGATCAGTTCAGGTGGTCTGGGCACTATGGGTGTTGGATTGCCGTTTGCCATGGGCGCGAAGATGGCACACCCTGACAGCGAGGTTTTTTGTGTGAGTGGCGAGGGTTCTGTACAGATGTGTATTCAGGAGCTGTCCACTTGTTTGCAGCACAACACGCCCGTCAAAATCATGGTGCTCAATAACCGTTATTTGGGGATGGTTCGGCAGTGGCAAGAAATTGAACATGGTGGTCGTTATAGCCACAGTTACATGGAGGCCCTGCCCGATTTTGTGAAGTTGGCAGAGGCTTATGGCCATGTTGGCATGTTGATTGAGCAAGCCAAAGATGTTGAACCTGCGCTGCGTGAAGCGCGTCGATTAAAAGACCGCACTGTTTTCATGGACTTTCGCACAGACCCCACCGAAAACGTCTTCCCCATGGTGCAAGCTGGCAAGGGCATTACCGAGATGCTGCTCAGCTCTGAAGACTATTAATTTTTTTTAAGATGAATCTATTGCCCGTCAATCCTGGTCATTACCGTGACTGGGTGAGGATTGGAGAAAAGGGGAGCATGAATCATGAAACATATCATTGCAGTTTTATTGGAAAACGAAGCAGGTGCATTGTCTCGAGTGGTGGGTTTATTCTCGGCGCGTGCTTACAACATTGAGTCCTTGACGGTTGCGCCCACTGAAGACCCCAGTCTCTCACGCATGACCATTCAGACCACCGGTTCTGATGATGTTATCGAGCAAATTACCAAACACTTGAATCGTTTGATTGAAGTCGTCAAGGTGGTTGATTTGACCGAAGGTGCTTACACCGAGCGAGAGTTGATGTTGGTCAAGGTGCGCGCAGTGGGCAAGGAGCGCGAGGAAATGAAGCGGATGGCCGACATTTTTCGCGGCCGTATTATTGATGTGACTGATAAAAGTTACACCATTGAATTGACAGGGGACCAATGCAAAAATGATGCTTTTTTAAGCGCTCTGGAACAGGGAGCGGTCTTGGAAACCGTTCGCACAGGCACTTGCGGCATTGGTCGGGGCGAACGTATTTTGCGGGTTTGATTTGATTTATCTAAAACCAACCGTTTTAAAACATCCCCTTTAGGGGAATAGAATTTATTTGGGGGAGGGGTAAGGATGTGGTCAGTAATAAGTTCCCCATTTGGCCGTCAGAGTTGGGATGCAATGCTAGGCGCAAAACGCGCGGTGTGGCCATGCCACATAAGCGATTTGTAACGACGCAGTGCGCCCAAATCTGACGAGCCAAATGGGGAACTTATTACTGACCACATCCTAAGCTCTTCCAAATTCGCCTCTTCAGGGGTGTGGATTGAAACAAACATTAACGGAGATTGAAATGAAAGTTTATTACGACAAAGAGTGTGATCTGAGCCTTATCAAAGGCAAAACGGTGGCCATCATTGGTTACGGCAGTCAAGGCCATGCCCATGCACAAAACTTGAACGACAGCGGTGTCAAGGTGATTGTGGGCTTGCGCAAGGGAGGTGCTTCGTGGCCCAAGGTTGAAAAAGCAGGCCTGCAAGTGGCTGAAGTGGCCGATGCTGTCAGGTCAGCCGATGTGGTGATGATTCTCTTGCCCGATGAGCAAATTGGGACTGTTTATCAAACCAATATTGAACCAAACCTTCGCTTGGGTGCTTCACTGGTATTTGCGCATGGGTTTAACATTCATTATGGTTTGGTGAAACCCCGCGCTGACCTGGATGTCTGGATGGTCGCCCCCAAGGCGCCAGGTCACACCGTTCGTGGCACTTATGTGCAAGGCGGCGGTGTCCCCCAATTGATTGCCATCCACCAAGACACATCTGGCCAAAGCCGGGATTTGGCACTAAGCTATGCCTCGGCCAACGGTGGCGGCAAGGCTGGCATCATTGAAACCAGTTTCCGTGAAGAAACCGAGACCGATTTGTTTGGCGAACAAGCCGTGCTGTGTGGGGGTACTGTGGAATTGGTCAAGGCTGGCTTTGAAACGTTGGTTGAAGCCGGTTATGCCCCTGAGATGGCCTATTTTGAATGCCTGCACGAGCTGAAATTGATTGTCGATATGATTTATGAAGGCGGTATTGCCAACATGAATTACTCCGTTTCAAATAACGCCGAATATGGTGAATATGTCACGGGGCCAAAGATCATCACTGCGGCTTCCAAGGATGCCATGCGTCAATGCCTCAAAGATATTCAAACAGGCGAGTACGCCAAGAGTTTTATCCTTGAAAATCAGGCGGGTGCGCCAACGCTCTTGAGCCGCAGGCGTTTGATGGCTGAACACCCCATTGAAAAAGTGGGTGCTACCTTGCGTGCCATGATGCCCTGGATTGCGAAAAACAAATTGGTTGATCAAACGCGCAATTAACAGGAAATCTTGTAGATTGGGTTCGTGTAACCCCGACATTTTTTGCGTCTTAAGCATTCTCACATCATCATGGTTCACATTACTCTTCCCGACGGCTCAGTGCGTCACTACCCCGGGCCTGTCACAGTGGCTGAGGTCGCCGCTTCCATTGGAACTGGCCTGGCCAAGGCTGCGCTTGCTGGCAAATTAGGAGACAGGGTGGTTGATACCAGTTCTGTGATGGATGCTGATGCAGCGCTGTCCATCAT
>CAIXMC010000389.1 GCA_903920405.1 uncultured beta proteobacterium | reverse complement strand
CTGGCACACCACATCGGGGCAAGGATTATGGTTTCTGGTCACTGATGGGCTTGCTTGACAAACGCTTTGGCCCCAAGCGCCCTGAAATTTTGATGCTGGAAGCCCTGCCGTCTTTCCTGATTCGCAACGCCAAGCAAAAAGTAACCGATATGGAAGGCAATCTTCTTTTTCAACCCGTCCTGCAATATCCGGAAACCTTCAGCTACAGCCCTGAAGAAACTCACTTTTATGAGTTGATGACAAGTTTTATTCAGGCCGGAAAGGCTTACGCCAATGCCTTGTCCAGCAGGCAACGGGGGCGGGTTATTCTGGTGCTGATGGCCTTGCAAAAACTGGCTTCAAGCTCTGTGGCTGCCGTGCGTGGTGCGCTGGAGTCCAGGCGAGGGCGAATGGTGTTGGCGGCTGAAAAAATTCGCCAGGAATTTCGCGATGATGACAATGACCCCGACACTGACGCAGAAAACCAGGCGTTCTACGAATGGGTCAGTTCTGGGCAACAGGGACAGCTTTTGTTGATGGAAGATGAAGCCAGGTATTTGGCTGAGCTTGTGACGGCGGCCAATGCCGTGGTTCACGAAACGCGCGTTGATCGCATCATTCAAATTGTTCAGGAACGTTTTGACAATCAGCCCGTATTGTTTTTTACCGAGTACAAAAAGACGCAGGCATTGGTGGTGTCGGCGCTGATGGCGCACTACGGGGCAGATAGCGTCGGTTTTATCAATGGGGATAACAGGCTGGACAACCTACGTTTGCCATCGGGCCAGCTCATTTCCAGGAGTGCGCCAAGGGATGACACTTGCGATGCCTTCAATGCTGGCCGCCTTCGGTTTCTGGTCTCTACCGAAGCGGGTGGCGAAGGTATTGACTTGCAGGAACGCTGTAGTGCATTGATTCATATCGATTTGCCATGGAACCCCATGCGACTGCACCAGCGGGTGGGTCGGCTGAATCGCTACGGGCAAAAAGAGGTGGTCAAGGTTGTCTCGATTCGTAATCCGAATACGATTGAAGGCATGATTTGGGGAAAACTGGAAAGCAAACTCGCCAGCATCATGCTGGCATTGGGCGCGGCCATGGATGAGCCTGAAGACTTGCTTCAATTGGTATTGGGCATGACAGCCCCGGGTTTTTTTGACCAACTCTTTTTCCAGGCCAAAGATATTCCAAAAGAAAAACTCGCGGCGTGGTTTGACGAGCAAAGCCGAACCTTTGGCGGGGAGTCGGCCATTGCAACGGTGAAATCATTGGTGGGACATGCCCAAAGTTTTGATCTCTCTGGCCTGAAAGACGTTCAGCCCATTGACTTGCCTGCCCTGAAACCTTTTTTTATGGCCGCGCTGTCACACAACGGTCGGCGTGCCAGGATGGACGGGCCAGCACTGTCCTTCAAAACCCCTAAAAAGTGGATGAACCACCCCGCCATCAAGCGGGACTACAGCGGCATGATGTTTGATCGCACAACCAAACTGGACAGTGGTCACGATCTGGTGGGGGTTGGTCACCCCTTGGTCACCCACGCCCTCTTGCAGGCCGAGAGCTACACAGGTTCATTGGCGATGGTGCGGGGATTGGATCAGCCCATTGTGATTTTTCACATCAGTGACCGTGTGACCGATGGTGGGTCACACGTCCAGACGGTACTCGTTGGCACGGTATTGCAGCATGAAGGCTTTGAATTCCTCAGGGACTGGCAGTTGTTGGAAAAGCTCAATGAACTCAGTACCACCCATTGTGAGGGGGCAATATCTGAACCTTTGCAGGTGTTGGGTTGGATTGATGCAGCAAAGCTGTCTGTCAGAGGACGTCTTCATGAGCTAGACCTTCCATTCGCTGTGCCGGATATTCGTGAACTCATCCTGCTATGGCCTGGTGAATGCAAGAGTCTGTCGAGCAAAACCATGTGAATCGGCCATGCACGATCCTCCACTTTTTTCAAAACAGTGATCAGTCTATGGCGGATGCTGGAATTTTTGACAATGACATCTTGATGGAGAACGGTGTTGTCAAACCCCATCACAGCGATGTCATCGTGAAATCGTGCCTACCGGCACTAAAGGCAAGATCAAAAAAGGTCTACAAACATGCTATACCGTGCGCGGTCACAACTTGAGCTTTTTTTACCGTTCAAGAAAACCTCAGATTGTGACCGCGCAAGGTATAACGTGAAGTCACCACTGGAGTGCTTGACGTTGTAGCACGGCGCTTGCCTGTGACCCTTAACGCAGATTTGTCGTTTTTTGTGTTGTCTGTTCTAGGAGTCTGTCGGACTTGAATAAGTAACACATTGATTTTTAACGATAAACATAATTGTGGTCGTTATAAATTATCGCTATAGATCAACAGTTTATTCAACAAGTCCGACAGCCTCCTAGAACGTTTGCTACTGTTGCTATTCTTGCTACTGTCGTCAAGTGCGATATTAGTCTCGGTAGCAAAAATAGCAGGAATAGCAGTAGCAGCACCACCAAACAATCATTTTTTTCAGCCGCAAACTCATGATGAAGCCCTATCAATACTGGGTGTGAAGATTGGCTATGTGCCGCTGCTGGTGCGACCGTACATACAAGGAATTAATTACCTGAATTTGATAGTCTTGCCGTGTCAACATTTTCGGCATTCCAAGATCGCTTTGTTTGATGGACGCTACACGAACGGCACAGGCAAACTGATCTTCTAACGCCCAATCACAAAAAGCCTTTGTCAAGTTATGAGCAAAATTTCAGAGGGTACGTGTATTTGTCTGTGCGCACGTATACAACCGACACTAAGTGCAGACCTCCCCGGAATGGCAATAGAACGTGGCTAAAATTTGGACAAATTTTGGTGGAAAAACTGCAATTCAGTAAAAAAAGTTGATATAAATCAACGTAAAAAATGTTACGATATGGCTACTTTGTCCAAAAATCACTGAT
>CAIXMC010000388.1 GCA_903920405.1 uncultured beta proteobacterium | reverse complement strand
GTTTGCTTTGATAGCGTTGCCAGCTCAGCCAGATGTTGCAAGCCCCGCACCAGCGGTGCATAGCCCATCTTTGCCCACAGCCAATCGCGACGGCAGCCATGTTCCTTTTCCGCATCAAGCACTTTGACCCGCGCAAGTTCTGCCGACATCGAAGTACACGCGCTCAAGGCGTATCGCAGCGCGGCTTCGCGATTTTCATTGGCACGCGGGTAACAGGCCAAGTCGTCTGTGGAATCAAACAATCCTTTTGGTGGTGGCGGCTGCAATTGGCCCAGCAAGGCAGCAATTGAATTGAAGCTGGTGAACGACTCGCTATAAAGCTGCCAAACCGCAGCCCAGCCACCCTGCTGCTCTGCCAATTTTTCTGCGGCAGTGATGGTGCCATCTGTTTGCGGGTCAAAACCCAAATTTTGCTGGCAATGGCCAACGAACACAGACCAATGTCCACCCGTCCACTGCGCCTGCGCCTGGATGGGGTTGTTCAACCAAACCAGCACATCACGCATCGGGTTCGGTGCCAGCAGGGCATCCAACCAGGCAGCGTTGATTTGACGTCCCTGCAATTCGGCGACTGAACGGTCAAGCAATAAGCCAGCTTCCAAAACGCGTTTGAGCGCCTCTTGCGTTGGCTTGTCTTGGGCTACGTCAAGCTCAAGCCCCCCCTTTTTTGCCGACAAAAACGCATTCACCGTCCAGTCTTTGCCGTTCGCTTGGCTCCAAAATACACCACGGTACTGAAGCTCCGCAAGGGGTTGTAGCTCGCGTGGGCAGGTTTCAATGGCGCGAAGGTCGCCACGACTTATGCCGGGCAAGTACAGAATTGGAACGACTCCGTCTGGCAATTGGGTACCCAGCTTGCCAGCAACCACGCACTTCAGCCAGATGCTGGGACCTTGGCGTTTGTCTAGTGCATAGGTGCCGAGCACATACAGTTCCGGCAACTGCATAACCAATTGCGGAATGACGCTTTCCCAAATCCGGTCTGAATCAGTCCAGAGAATGGCGGCGATGGGGACTGCGGTGTGCGAGTTCCCCTTAACCTGAGCCTGCAAGCTGGCCACGATCGCATTAGACAAGGTACTCATCATGGGCGTATTTCTCCTGCAACTCGCCCGGCTCGGCTGCCTAACCTTTGAGCATAGTTCTCCAGTACTTGCGCCACAGCCTCACAATAGGGTTCCAGATTTCCGTTGCGATCAGGCTTTCGCAGTGCTTGGGCACGTCTACGTGCATCGGAAGCAGTTGGCTTGCGCTCAAGTGCGCCTTTGATTTTGCTTCGACGGTCGTTCACCAAGTCGGTATGATTCAAATTAAGCACAGCTTCGGAGGCAGTGGCGACAGCATCAGGTGTTAACCCGTCCACCAAGCCATTGTCTCGAAACCGGAACTGAGTTGAAACCCCGCCCCTTGTTGGGTTCACAAAGGGATCTTTTGTAGGGTCATACGCTCCTTTGCGTACAGCCCCGTAATCACACGCAACACCGGGCTGTGGCACACATGCCAACAAGTTATCCCACTCTACTGACTGGCCTGGATGATTAGATCTTGGCAGGATGTGCTCGATATGAGCCTGCCATCCGCCACCGCTGGATGTGATGGGCTTCATAGTGTAGGCACACAGCCCGCCTTGCTCCTCGATGAGTTTTTTTAGCATGGCCAATCTGACTACCCCATCGAGGTTGTCATAGCGGATGTTTTGCGGTGATGGTGCGTTGCTACGCTTCCATTCCCGCAGCTTTTTGTATTCAGTTCCCTTATGAACGGTTATCACGTTCATCCCCCAATTCAGATGCCAACTTATCAACCTTTGCCGTTGGGTCAAACCATTCCAGAGACTCTTCCAACCTCAACACTTCCGGCAGTACACCAAACTTCGCACGCATGTCTTTCAAAGTGGTGCGCGCTTGGGCATACGCCTCATCCTCGATGGCGCGTTCAACTTGAATCATCTTGGCCTGAAATGTGGCATTGCGCGCCTGCCCTTCCATCAACTCTTCCAGCACCTCCCCGCTGCTCAGGCCCAGTGCGCGCGCAGCGTGGCCTTGCAAGCTGCCATCTCTCAGCAGCAAGACCGACTCTGCCGCCAATTCGCCGATGACTTGTGGTGAGTGCGTTGTGATGATGAACTGGCAATTTGGGAACGTCCGCTCCAAGGATGCCACCACACTTCTTTGCCACCTGGGGTGCAAATGCAGGTCAATTTCGTCAATCAGCACAACACCTTCACCCAGCAGCGGATCTTCTCTTTCGGTATTGAGCAAACTGAGCCTTCTGGCCAAATCTCCAACCAATGCCAACATACATTTTTCACCATCTGAAAGCTGTAGCACATTAAGCTCGGTACCTGCTTTATTGACAGTCATTCGCAACGCAGGTTTTCGTCGAATTCGCAACTCCGTAAATTGCGTGAACTGCTCAATGGCCAGACGCACAGCAGACAGCCCCATATCTCTGTAAGTTGGCATGTCCCGGATACGCTCATTCTCAGCATCTTCTTGGTTCCGAAACCAGGTAAAGAAACCTCTGAAATCAGTCCTACCGTAACCTAATGCATCGATGTATGCATCTCCAGGAGTAGCTTTGTTTGTACCTTTTGTCCCGATGGGGACATCCCAAACAGCCCTATGCACGTGGTAATAAACAGCCAGCGGCAAACTAATTGGCAACCCTTCCCCCTCGCTATGAAGCAACCGGTATTTGAATAATTCTGCGCGTGCATTTAGTGCTGTTAAATCACTGCTGCGCTCTGCCGTATGTTTCCCTGCATTTCGGTTCAGAGCAACAGCCCAAACTGTTGCCGAATCTTCACCTAAATCGGCACTCACAAGCAGCCTTGCATAATCAGAACCCAGACGTATGTCATCTTGCGACATGCTTCGTGCCTTTGTCGCTTGACCTGTCACGCGTGCCGTCAAGTTGGACAGTGCAATGGCAAGCGCATCCAACACTGAGGACTTGCCAACACCATTGACACCGACCAAAGCCGTAGTTTGCTGTGTGAACCCAATCGACATATTGGCAATGCCGCGAAAGTTCACCAACTCAAAGGTTTGAATTTTCATAACTTGCTTTCCTTGGCAGCCGTTTTCTCTGCCAGCGTCAAATGATGGTCATTGATGCGATCGCTGTTGAACTTGTGGAACCACGGGGCGGATTCGACATCCTTGCCACGGTCTTTGTCCCAGGTGATGTTGAGTTTGGGCTTTTTGTTGTGGCGCAGGACTTCGGCGGTCATGAAGGGGCGGATGTTCAGGCGGACGCCATCGTTCAAGTCGGGGTTCCAGCC
>CAIXMC010000387.1 GCA_903920405.1 uncultured beta proteobacterium | reverse complement strand
GTGTCAATTTTGCTGGTGGAACAAAAGCTCACCTTAGCGCTCAACATGGCAGACCGTTGCTGCGTGATGGGGCATGGCCGGATTGTGTTTGACGGCTCGCCCGCGGCCTTTTGTGCTGATCGTCATATTCGCCGCGAATGGATCGAGGTGTGAAACATGTGAAGATTTCTGCGCTCATCGAGTGGATGGTGCCGGCCATGCTGGGCTATTGCGCGGGCAGCACGGGGCAATCGGCACAGGCCGCACTGTTTGACCCCTGGGTTTATGTTACTTTTATGGCTGTAGCCCTTATGGGGCTTGCGTTGTCAGCTATTATAAATAGAGCATTTTGGTGTCACTGGATGGGTGTTTTGTTGTGCTGTGCCGGCATTGGTTTTGCCCTCACGGGTTGGCGTTCAAGTGCTTTTGTGGCCACCGCTTTGCCCACACATCTTGAAGGGCAGAACATTGCCGTGGTGGGTGTGGTCGCCAATATGCCAACCCATTTTGAAGGCGGTGTTCGTTTTCGTCTGGATGTGGTGTCCGCAAGACGAGATGGACAACCCCTTCAACTGCCCCACAAGCTGGATTTGGCCTGGTACGCGGGCACATGGAATACCGCAGATGAAGATGACGAGCCGTGGCAACCCTTGGCACACGTGCAAGCCGGTGATCGCTGGCAATTCACAGTGCGCCTGAAAGCGCCGCATGGGAGCATCAATCCTGAAGGGTTTGACTACGAACTGTGGCAGTGGCAGCAAGGTGTCTTGGCCAATGGCTATGTACGTCGCGGCCCCAAAGACCCCGCACCAGAAGCCATGGGTTCAAGCTGGGGGCATCCGGTAGAGCGTTGGCGCGGCCAAGTGCGTGATCTGATTTTTGAGCGTGTGAGCGATGTGAAGGCGGCCAAAATCATGGCAGCCCTAGTGGTGGGCGATCAAGGTGCCATTGACCGTGCCGACTGGGATGTGTTCAGGGCGACGGGTGTTGCACATTTGATGAGCATATCGGGCTTGCATATCACCATGTTTGCCTGGGGTGCAGCGCTGGTGTTGGGTTGGCTGTGGCGGCGATCCACACGACTGTGTTTATTCTGGAGTGCGCCCAGTGCAGCCCTGGTAGGAGGCATTGCGCTGGCAGGTGCTTATGCCCTGTTCAGTGGTTGGGGTGTGCCTGCACAACGCACGGTGCTGATGCTCCTCACCGTGGGTGTTTTGCGATGGTCCGGCTGGCGATGGCCCTGGCCACTGGTGTGGTTACTCGCTGCCACGGTGGTGATCGCAGCAGACCCGTGGGTGGTGTTACAGGCGGGGTTTTGGTTAAGTTTTGTTGCCGTGGGGGTTTTATTTGCTACAAATTCGGGAGCTAACTATCCAAGTGTGACGGGCGTTAGAGGCCGATTGACTGCATTATTGCAAGAGCAGTGGGTGGTGACTTTGGCACTGACACCATTGAGCCTGTTGTTGTTTGGGCAGGCCTCACTTGTAGGCTTGTTGGCCAATCTGATGGCCATCCCGTGGGTGACTTTGGTCATCACGCCACTGGCCATGCTGGGTTTGTTGCTGCATCCCCTTTGGGATATATCCGCTTGGGCGATTCTGATGTTGGAGGCGGTATTGCAGTGGCTTGCCCATTGGCCGTTTTCCAGTGTGACGGTGGCGCAGGCGCCCGTGTGGGCGGGTGTGGCAGGGGTGATGGGGGGGATGTTGCTGGTCATGCGATTGCCATGGCACTGGCGAATGATGAGTTTGCCCTTGCTGATGCCGGTGTTGTTCTGGCAGCCCCCAAGACCTCCCGTGGGTGAATTTGAACTGTTGGCCGCAGACGTGGGGCAAGGCAATGCGGTGGTGGTGCAAACCGCGTATCACGCCCTGTTGTACGATGCCGGCCCGCGCTACAGTACCGAAAGCGATGCCGGCCACCGCGTTCTGACTCCTTTGTTGCGCGCACTGGATGTGCGGCTGGACACGGTCATTTTGAGCCACAGAGACAGCGACCACACCGGCGGCGCACAAGCCGTTTTGATGATGCAGCCCCAGGCGCAAGTGCTCAGTTCCATCGAGGCCAGTCACCCTTTGCACACTGTTCACCCAGTCACACGCTGCGTGGCAGGTCAGCGCTGGCGCTGGGATGGTGTTGATTTTGAAATCATCCACCCTCAACCTCAGGACTATGGCGCTACTGGCGCTACTGGCACTGCCCGAAAAACCAACCCCATGAGCTGTGTGCTGCGCCTGTCCAACGGCGTGCAATCCGCCCTGTTGGCCGGCGATATTGAACAAGCCCAAGAGGCACGGTTGGCAACCCATTCATCTGACCTGAAAGCCAATGTACTTTTAGTGCCGCACCACGGCGGCAAAACATCGAGCAGCGCTGCGTTTCTGGATGCTGTTCAGCCCCGCATTGCCCTGGTTCAGGTAGGCTACCGCAATCGCTTTGGTCACCCTGCACCGTCTGTTGTGGAACGCTACGCTCAGCGTCACATCAAGGTGATGGATTCACCCCACTGCGGTGCCATGACCTGGCAATCGTGGCACTCTGACGTTGTGGTGTGCCAGCGGGATGTTGCGCGGCACTATTGGCATCACCAGATTTTGTGAGGGGTTAAGGATATGGTCAACAATAAGTTCCGCATTTGGCCGTCAGAATTAAAGATGCAATGCTAGGCGCAAATCGCGCGGTGTGGCCATGCCACATAAGCGATTTGTAACGACGCAGTGCACCCCAATCTGACGAGCCAAATGGGGAACTTATTACTGACCACATCCTTACCTCGTTGGGGCATGGAATTCTTGCCCCAACGGGGCATCGCATACCAGCGAAGGGCAACGCCCTGGGAAAAACACCCCGGCCATTTCCGCGTTCTGTAGGAACGCCGCATATCGCCGCACAACCCATCCGCGACCGGCCTATGCGGCGTTCCTTCAGAACGCATTGCAAACTTCCATCCCGTTCCCAGGGTTGCACCCTGGGCTGGTATGCCACGC
>CAIXMC010000386.1 GCA_903920405.1 uncultured beta proteobacterium | reverse complement strand
GTTGCGCTTCGAGGGCGACAAGGCCAAACCCTTCCCAGGATGAGGGGACAATCAGCACTCGCCCGGCGCGCATGTATGGGTAAGGGTTCTCATGAAAGCCCACCATTTGGACATTGGCACCAAGGTCTAGATCGTGAATCGCCTGCTGGCAAGCGCCTTCGAGTTCGCCCTGACCAACCATAAGCGCGGTCACATGGCCTCGGTGGCGCTTCACATCGTTCACAATGGTAAGGAAGCGCAACGGGTTTTTCGCCGCGCTAAGACGGCCTACGTAAACTAGGTCGGCGGGGGCCACATGCTTACACTCAGCGCGGGTAATCACGCTTTCCGCATCAACAATATTAGGCAGAACCGTGGCTTTACGCGCCAGAGCTTTATGAAACACAAAATCATCAAGGACAGGTCTTGAGACGACAAACACCTGTTGAAAACGCCACAGCGCGGCACGATAGATCAAGGTGCGGGTGTTCACTTGGTGCGCCCAAGCGAAGTTACAATGAAGATGTGAGATGATCGCACCGTGATATGGGATCATCGCAGCGATCACGCTCGGACGAAAATCGTGAGCGTGGATAATCTCAGGCTGGAAACGACGCAAAACCTGCGCTACAGCGGTAAGACTCAATCGGTCAATGGGAAGAAAGGTGATGTTGTTCTTCAGTACAATATCGGCAATACTGCCTTTTGGTGATGCGTAGGCAAAACGATAGTTAGACGATAACATCTGTGCGATGAGGATGGCGATTTGTTCGGCACCACCTAACGCACGGCTTGGAAGAAGATGCAGAATCTTGGGAATCATACTACTCTTATGCTAACCTCGCCGCCTGCGCGGCCTCAATCAGCCTGCGTAGGCAACCAAGCGCCAGGTGCTTCAGCCCCCCCCCGTCTGCACGACCCAGATGGGATTGCGATAGATCATCAGACACAGACAAGCAAGCTATGCCGAGCGACCCTGCCCATCTAGGCCAAAGATGATGACCCAGAGCAGACCGCTCAGACCGAAAAAGCCCAGTCCGGGTGGGACTGGGTTAAACAGATAGAGCGCGTAGATTAGCGCTCCGAGCAGCATATGTAGCGTGGGACAACCTCAGTCATTGGCAGATGCAGCATCACAGAAATTCCTGGAAACCCGTTTTTTAGCCCATCTTTCGAACCGCTTGGAATAAGCCTACGATTGCCCGCTTTTCCGTCTCGCCAAAGACGCCAGTCGCAAAACCCGCCACTAGATAGACCAACCCAAGCACAACCCCCACGACGCCAAGGCCAAGCCACGAGGTCGCAAACGGGCGCAACAGCAACACGACGCCAGCAAAGCCAATACCTAGCAGCATCGGTTTGAGATAGGCTACCCGGAGTAATTGCCATAGCGCAATGTGAAGATAGTGATGCAGGACGATGACAAAATAAACGACATCCACAATGCACGTAACCAACAGCGCCCATCCAGCGCCTTCCAACCCCAACATACGAATGAAGACGAAACAGAAACTGCCTAACGCTACTGCGCGAATTGTGCTATAAATCGTGAATTGGCGCATTTTGCCTAAACCCACGACCACACTGTTCGTTAAGGTGGCCGTCAACGTTCCGACATACCCTGCCACGGCCAATAAACGCAGCACCCCTGTCGCTTGCCCCGCAATAGTCGGCGTCCAGATCACCAAAAACGGTTCACCAAGCATGAACAAGGGGATGAAAATCAGCCCTGCCAACGCCGCAATAAACTGAGACGCCCGCAGAAAAATGTCGCGCAGGCGATCCATCTGTCCCAGGCTTTGCAGTTCACTCACCATTGGGAAGATAAAACCGAGCATATACGCCAGCATATAGCCCAAAGAACTCACCAGCATAAACGGTACGGCATAGATACCGGCTGCCGCCACACCCAGCCAAATGCCAATCAGGGTTTGGTCAAGCCGACTGACCAGACTGCTCGTAATGCGGTTGAAGGTGCCATACCCCAGGTAGCCACTCACACGTCGCAGCGTTGCCCGGTCTATTCCAAGCTGAAAGCGAAAACTCGGCAAAAGACGACGCGCTAATAAAAAATAAATCGGCCCCGCAAGGATGGTAAATATTGTACGAATCAGCACATATCCGACCACGCCATAGCCAGCATACACCGCGCCCAAGCCGATAAGCGTTCCTGCCGTGCTAAGCACAACCGAAACAGAATAGGTCAGATCGAACCGTTGCAACCCCATCGCTACGGCGCGGCCCCAGGATAGCCCCACACTACCCAGGAATCCGATGCCGGCTAGACGGAATACTAGAACCGCTTGATCGATCAAATCGGCTGGTATTTGGAATACAGATTGAGCGAGCCAGGCTGACATGGCTACAATGACGACCATGCCAGCCAAACCAATGACCGTGTACAATTGTAGCGTCGTGCTTAGGAGGTGGTTTTCTGCATGGGCGTCTTGACGCGCACGATCCTCGGCGAGCAGCTTGGTGATCGGCAGATCCAAGCCCATATCCATGAGCATCATATAACCAGCAACCACGGCAACCAAACTCTGCAAACCAAAGCCAACGTCACCTAAGGCGTGGAGCAAAAGCGGCGTGGTCACCAGATTGACCAGCATCGGCACAACGTACCCAGCCGCGCTGGAGAGCATATTAATGGACGAGCGTTGCAGACGGTTCACAGGTCGAGTTCCAGATTCCGAATGATTGTATCCGCAAATGCGGGTGACAAGAATTTTGCAAAGCGTTCACTTTGTAGATAAGCTTGCATTGCAGTTTGAAATCGCTCGTATTCTTGCTCGGTAATACTCAGGAGATATGCTTCCAACTCCGCATCAGACTTGAAGCGGCGCCGGTCTACAAATGCTTCTGCATCCACATAGTCGGTGATATTAGGCGCTCCCCAATAAATTGGTACGCAATCGCTACGCATGCAATCAAAAATTTTCTCCGTAATCCAACCCGGAACTACAGCATTTTCATAACATAGAGCAAAACGATACCTCGGAAAAACAGTCGCTTTACTAGTAACTTGACCTTTATAAGAAGAATACAAAGGAACGGGTGTTTTTAGATAACGTTGACTTCGAGTTGCCGGTATATTCCAACCTATTCCATATAAGTCAAATTGCTCACCAAGCTGTCGCTCAAAGTATCTTATAGAATTTCGTCTAGCGGCATATAATTCAAGAGAATGAGACGCGTACTTATTAGCGGAAATATTAACTAAAACCTTCTTGTTATTATACGGAATGGATTCTATCCTTGGCCATACAGTAGGTTGAGGCCATCTATATTTTAAGAACCGTTTCCCGTCTACCAATGTGTCATTCCATGTAAAAACTACCGGAAACATTTCACTAAGTTCTGGAAGATGGTTTTCAGGTAATCCCATTACCCCCTCAAGAGCAATCATTGCGGTTTTACCGTAAAGCCCGCTCGCTTGACATTCGGCATATACATCACGCGCCTGTAAAGACGTTTTTCCTAACAGTATTTTAGCGACGTATTTAATTTTATTCAATAATCCAAATTTCTGCAACCCAACACTGGTCGCCTCACTAAAGAGTATATAATCTGCATTCTGTAAATCAGTTTGATTAGAGAGAAACAGGCCATAGCCTAAAGATGCTAATCTATCAATGAAACCCCGATCCTGGTAAACAGCGTAATGTGCCCAAAAAGTAGCAAACGTGGCTGCGTGTAAGACTAGTTTTTTCATAGGGTTTACAAAACGTACTGACGGATGAATTGCTCAAACGTCTCGGCCAACCGATCCAGATTCTGCTTGGCTTCAAAGGGATGCAAGCCCAGGTAGAAACCACGCTCGTGGATAGCATCGGCCCCAGGCAAGTTGTCGTCCTGCAATTCTGGATACAGTTGACACACCGGCTGTCGCGCCAGATTACCAGCCACGATGGGGCGCGTCTCAATCCCTTGCGCCTCTAGGTAGGCCAGGAAATCCACCTTTTTGAAGGGACACTCTGGGGTTAGCATAATTGGCAAGGCAAACCATGCACACTCAGCGTCCGGCGAGACATGCATGAGGCGCATGAGATCGCTATGTGGCTGGAGATAGTTCTGAAAATAGGTCGCGTTCTGTAAACGCTGCGCGTGAAAGACCGGCCAGCGCCGCAACTGCTCTAATCCAAAGCCGGCCTGTAACTCCGTGGGGCGCACATTAAAACCCCAGTTCAAGAACATGTAGCGCGCATCCAAACCATCTACTGGCTCGACCTGGGAATATTTCGTGTTACGCGCCCAGCCATGGGCACGTAACAGTCGAAAAATATCGGATAAGGACTGATCTTGGCAGAGGATCATTCCCCCTTCCATCGTCGTGATGTGGTGGGAAAAGAAAAAAGAGAAACTGCCTGCAAGCCCAAAGGTGCCGACAGGTTGCCCCTTATATTGCGCGCCCAACGACTCACAACAATCCTCAATCAAAACCAGATTGTGTTTGTGACAGATGGACATGACCCGATCCATGTCGCATGGATTACCCATCAGATGGACGAGCGAAATAGCGCGCGTCCTCGGGCCAATCTTGGCCTCAAGGTCGTCCAAGTCTACATTCAGTGTGCGCGGGTCTATGTCAACCAAGCGCACCTTTAACCCGGCCATCATGGGCGACCAAATTTGGGTCGGCCACGTAACCGAGGGCACAAGCACCTCGTCGCCGGGCTCCAGCAATTTCGCTTGGGGATTCACTAAGGCAAAGGCAATGAGCAGATCGGCTGAAGATCCGCTGTTTACCATCAGCGCTTCCGCGCCACCGAAGGTTCGCGCAAACTCGCGCTCAAACTCAGCCGTCTTCTCCCACATCGTCGTGCGAAAAGAACACAATGAATCAATTGCAGAAAGAATTTCCTCTACATCATAACTCGCCATACTGAGTGGGTACCAGTACTTTTGAGGTTTGAAACTATTAATGCGTGAGGCTTCCCGTAACAACGCCTCAATTGGTTCACGTAGCTGATAGGTGTACTGTAGATTCATGATACCTCTGCTATCTAGGCAGGATAACGACGCTCAAAGTCAGCAACAACCGAGCGAATACCAGTTGCCAGATCAACCTGATGCCGCCAACCAAGCGCGTGGATCCGGCTCACGTCCATCAACTTCCTGGGCATACCGTCAGGTTTGCTCAGATCCCATTCTAAGGTACCCGCATACCCTACAATCCCGGCGATAGTCTCGGCCAATTCACGAATAGTAACATCCTCACCTGTCCCAACATTCACAATTTCAGGCGAACTGTAATGCTTCAACAAGAACAAACACGCACTCGCCAGATCATCTACATGCAAGAGTTCCCGCCGCGCACTACCCGTTCCCCATAGCGTAACGCTTGGCCCATTGGCGCGCTTGGCTTCGACAAAGCGCCGCACGAGGGCCGAAACCACATGGGAACGCTCAAACTCAAAATGATCGCCGGGGCCATAGACATTGCATGGCATGGGCGAAATCACGTCAAGACCATATTGTTGGCGGAGCGCCTGGGCAAGACGGATACCCGCAATCTTGGCCACTGCATACGACTCATTCGTCGGTTCGAGTGAACCCTGCATAAAATACGCCTCGCGCATGGGCTGAGGCGACTCGCGAGGATAAATGCACGAACTGCCCAAAAAGACCGTCTTTGCCACCTGAAAGTGCTGACATGCTAAGAGGATATTATTCTGAATCTCTAAATTTTCTACCAGAAAATCAACCGGAGCCGCAATATTCGCGGCAATACCACCGACCTTCGCCGCTGCAAGCACAACATACTCAGGCCGTGCTGCCTCGAAGAACCCCCAGACGGCTTCACGGGAGGTCAAGTCTACTTCAGCTCGCGTCCGCAAGAGGAGGTTGCTAAACCCATTCCGTTGGAAACAGCGCGTCAATGCCGCACCAGCGAGACCACGGTGACCGGCAATATAGATCTTTGAATGGGTGCCTAAACCGGACATTGCCACCTCACTACACCAAAATCACTGCATGACATGACACGCATCAAGCTGCCACTGCTGACCATTCAAGCTGTAGACTTCAGCACTTCAACCCCCTACACACGACCTGAGTATGCCACACCTCTACCTAAAAAGCAAATTCATGGGCGAGACGCCCTCGACCTTCTACACCAAAATCGCTGGGTGATTGCGATAGCGATCACTTTGCGGTTCCTGGATCACACGGTTCTCCAACGCCCAACACAGTTCATTGATACCTTCCTCCAAACTCAACTGCGCTTCAAAGCCTAAAATACTCCGTGCCTTCTCAAACGAAACGTGCAAACTACGCATATCGCCACCAAAGTTCAGATCACGCATTTCTATCTGAATATCTGTCCAGTGTTTCCGCAGAAGCTCCACAAGATATGACTTGGTCGTATTTAATTTCTCGGAACCAATATTAAAGACCTGCCCCCGCACTTGGTCATCTGGCGCATCCAGAACCAAGGCCATTGCACGGGCAACATCACGCACATGGACAAACGAGCGCTTGAAATCCTGTTGATACAGAACCAACTGTCGTTTGGAAAAAGCCTCCAAGACGAATTGGTTCACCATAAGATCAAACCGCGTACGCGGGCTGAGGCCAAAAACGGTCGCCAAGCGCAGACAGACCGTGCTGACTCCATGCTGTACGGCCTGATCCAGCAAAAAGCGCTCGGCTGCAATCTTCGATTCTGCATACAAAGACTGTGGAAACAAGGGAGATTCTTCGGTGACCATAGCATCACCCTCGGCGTGTCCATAGTTGCTGTAACTAGACGCATAAATGAAGCGGCGCACGCCGCCATGCACCGCAGCCGCATACACCCGCTGTGTCGCCTCCACGTTCACGCGCCATGTGGTTTCACGGCCCGCCCGATCACATGCAGGAAAGCCCACAAGTGCCGCCAAATGCACCACGCCGTCTGCGCCTTGCATTACGCGATCAAGCTCACGACTTGTAGTGACATCTTCCTTAACCAAACGAAACCGCTGAACAGGTAAAAATGGTAACAGCGACTCGCCGCCGAACCAAAGATCATCAATGACGGTGACACGATTGCCCTGATCCAGAAGGGCTGAAACCAAAACAGAACCAATATACCCAGCGCCCCCAATGACGACAATGTGCCTGCCCAAAGCTACGTTCCTTGCCTAAGCGGCTGCCGCCGTCGCTGCAAATCGCGCTGATGTATGCGATAAACTAGTTGCCCTAGTAACGCTCCTAGTCCTAAACGAATACTGACCAAAAAACACACACCCATCATCAAGCGCAGCAGCAGACGTGGATTTTTGAGCGCGCTGCGAAAATACCGCATGTGCATGGCTGGTTGGAGCATCACACGGGCCTCAGCAACCTTACCCTGAGCCAGCAAATGCATCGCACACACGACCCTATCGCTCGCACGTTGCGCTTGATAGAGCGCAAGGGATTGGGCCTGTACCACCGCCAGCACATCTGGCTGGCTCAGATAATGATCGAGTACGCTAAACATATCCGCCAACGTGGTTCGTAGTTTATTGTATTGTTCGCCAAACTGCCGCTGGCTAATGCGGTAGTTTAATAGTGGTTGATCAATAATCGCAAGCGCATAACCCTGGTGAGCAATCCGTAGCCACAGCTCTAAATCCGCCGAAGTCAAAAAATGACGCTCATCAAAACCACCTACCTGCTCCACCACTGAGCGACGGAACATCACACTGGGGGCCGGTAAAAAATTGGAATAGGCGAGGACGGTGTTGAGCAAGGTTGGGAAGGCGAGCGGCACGCTTCCGCTCACGGTACCCGGCAACATAGATATGCCCATGCGAATCGGACGGCTATCCTCGCCGATCATCCGCATGCGCGTGAATACGGCGCCCACGTTGGGATGCGCTTGCATGACCGCAATCTGCTGACGCACAATGGTCGGCTCGTACAGATCATCGGCATGAAACAGACACAGGTAATCGCCACGGCCTTGTGCAAGGACAAAGTTCGCATTGATATATGCACCGATGTAATTAGGCAAATTTTCCGCCCATGTTGGGCGTTTACCTGGGGTGCAATACCGCACACCGCGTTCGGCAAATGACTGCACGACCGCCTTAGTGCCATCTGTGGAGTGATTGTCCGAAACCACAATATCGAGGTACGGATAGTCCTGCGACAGTAGCGACTCTAGTGTCTCCCTTAACGTGGCTTCAGCATTGTACGCTGGAATGCAAATGCTTACCAATGGATTAGGCAAATAAGAGTCGCTCACCAACGTGCGGTGCCTTTCTCGGCTCGTGACATCATCGCTGAATGCTAGGTGCCTTCCATCTCCAACGGTTTGGCAAACGGTTCCATCACCGTCATCGGATGCCCAAAGGCAATCTTGGGATAAGCGTTTGCCGACACGTCAAGCGACACGTGAAGCAAAAATGGCTCATTCGGTTGCGACCACATCTTTGCAAGCGCCTCCGGGAGCGCGTCGCTATCGGAAACAGCAAGACTCTCGATCCGATAAGCGCGAGCTACCTCCGAAAAATTGGGCGCTGAATACCCCCACAAGGTTGACGCATAACGCTCTTGGAAATAACTCTGCTGAAATTGCCTGACCATCCCCAACGACTGGTTATCCAACACAACCATCTTGATGGGCAAGCGGTGATGGGCAATCGTCTCAAGCTCTTGCATGTTGACCTGCATGCCCCCATCCCCGGCAACCATAACGACGGGGCTTCCCGTCGCAAAACTGGCACCGATGGCTGCCGGCAGGGCAAAGCCCATGGCCCCCATGCCACCCGAAGTCATGAATTTTTGATGGTCTTCCAAAGCCAACGATTGCGCTGCCCACATCTGATGATTGCCCACGTCCACGACAAAAGCGGCTGCGGATGTGGAGCTTTGGGATAACTCGTGCATGAAGACATTGGGGTTAATCCCTGGGGTCTGAATTTCACGGGTGTCAGGCCATTCTTCACGCAGACCTTGAATTTCGGCAAGCCACGCTGTCCGATCATGCCACTGCATCGTTGCAGCCGCTTCCACTAAGCCAGTGAGAAACGGCTTTAGATGCGCGACAACCGGTTTGCACGCCTGCAACCGATTATTGATTTCACCTGCATCAATATCCACATGATAAATTGTGCGCCCAGCTTGGAAGGCCGTTATCGCCGCGCCAGTCTGACGAATATCAAGCCGACTGCCCAGAACTAGAATCAGGTCTGATCGTCCGACGGCCAGATTCACCCAACGATTACCATAGGTGCCAAGCAAACCCACGCGCAGCGGGTGATGATACGGCAGGGCATCTACCGCTAGGAGCGAATTTACCACGGGTACATGGACAGCATCGACGAGTTGGCGTAATAACGAATGTACATTGGCAGCGCGAATACCTCCGCCAACCAGAATGAGTGGTCTTTCCGCCGCACGAAGCGCATGTAAGACCTCAGCAAATGTTTCTTGGGATGTTACGGGTATTTGTTCCACCGTTGGTGTAGACGACAAGGCACCTTTAATGACCGCCCCTTGAACATCCATCGGAATATCCAACAGCACGGGGCCAGGCCGACCTTGCGTAGCCAACGCGAACGCTTGCTCCAAGAAATATGGTACCTGCTCTGGGTCGTTAATCTGCCATGCTGCCTTCGTAATCGGCTGCGCCATAGCAACAATATCGGTCTCCTGAAAACCAAGCTGGCGGATGGGACGCTGCCCCTTTTGCTCATTTCGATTGACCTGCCCGGTAATAAAAACAGCAGGCACCGAATCAAAATAGCAACTCCCCATCCCAGTCAACAAATTGGTCGCGCCAGGGCCGCTGGTAGCCATGGCAACACCCGGAATTCCCGTTAGCCGCCCCATCGCATCAGCAGCGAAAGCTGCCGCTTGTTCGTGGTGCACGCTAACCAAATGGATGTGACCCTGCCGGTGAATAGCATCCACCAGGCGCGTAATCATACCGCCAATCATCTCGTAGACGTGCGAGACGCCTTGTTGATGAAGATAATCGGCGACGAAATCTGCTACTTGCATTGCGTTACCTCTTCGCCACCCACGCTACAATGAAGCCAAGCCGTTGTTCGTTGCAGAGCATCGGCCAACGCAATGGTTGGGTGTAGTCCAAATTCAGAGCGAACCCGCTCAACTGAAGGGACATACCTACTGTGGGCAAGCCCTTGTATCAGATTTTGCTCAATCTTGATGTGCGGTCTAGGCGCAAATTGCGCTGCCACCAAGTACGCCAACTCTGTTATCGTCACTGCTTCATCTGAACCTACATTATATGGGCAACAAGCTTTTCCCTTGAATAATATTGTCCATAGCCAGATTGCCAAGTCCGCCGCATACAAGTATGAGCGATAGGGCGTGCCATCGCCTTTGATGTAAATTGGTTCTCCACGCAATCCATTGCGGATAAAGTTGCCAACTGCAAAAGAAGCATTCAAGGGTAAATAGGGGCCTACAAAGGCAAAACAGCGTGCAATTTTAGCTTCGACGCCATATTGCTGTGCATACAAAGCACACAAATGCTCGGCAAGGCGTTTACCCTCGCCATATGCGGAACGAGGATCTAATGGATCCGGTGCGCCAGCATACTCTTCGGGAATACAGGTCAGGGTGGCAGGCTGCTTACCGTAAACCGCACCGGAACTGGTCAACAAGAACTTGGGTGTGCCACAATGCCTTGCGAAATCGAGTGTGCGCCGCGTTCCTTCGACAATCGTATCCAGCATCAAAAGCGGATTTTCCGCATTCAGTTGCAGGTCTGACTCAGTCGCCGCATGGATGACATGTGAAAATTCACCCGCAGGAAAATCGAACGAACGCACATCACCAGCATAAAGCTGAATCGCCGGATGGTTTGCTAAGTGCGGGGCTTTACCCGCGAACTTTTGCGGATCTCTTGTGAGCACCAGCGCCGATGCATGTAAATCAAGGTGGTCATTCGCCCAGCAAAAACTTTCTAATAACCAGCAACCAAAGAACCCCGTCCCGCCTGTGATAAAGATACGCCGCCCGCGCACTTCATCCCACAGATCATGCGTATGATCAAGGATGTGATCGAGATCAATTGATAGGGGATGCAGCATAAACAGCCTACGCGCTACCAAATCTTCCATGCGGCATCATCTGTATCCCACATCTGATTTAGCAACTCGTATTCGCGGTAGGTGTCCATCCCCATCCAAAAGCCCTCGTGACGAAAGCCCATTAACTGCTCGTCCGCCGCAAGCCGCTCCATCGGCTCACGTTCCAGGATACAATCCGCATCAAGATAGTCGAACACGCGACGGTTGCAGACCAAAAAACCGCCATTGATCCATTCCGTCTGCACCTTCTCACGAAAACGATCCACCTGACCCTCAGCCGTCATGTCCAAAATACCATAGCGTGATGGGGGACGTGTGGCCGTGAGCGTTGCCAACTTACCATGCTGGTGATGAAATTCGACCAACGCACCAATATCTACATTCGCCAGGCCATCTCCGTAGGTCACCATAAAGGTATCGCTACTAACAAACTGTTCAATGCGCTTGATCCGTCCGCCCGTCATCGTTTTCAAGCCCGTATCCACCAGTGTTACATCAAAATCTTGCTCGGTGTGATTAGTCTGGTAAGTTAAACTGTCTTTTTGCCCAAGGTGCAACGTGAAGTCGTTACTCATAGCCTCGTAATTAAGAAAATAATCTTTAATGACATTTCCTTTGTACCCGAGGCACAGAATAAAGCGACGAAAACCGTAATGGGCATAGACTTTCATAATATGCCACAACACCGGTCGTCCGCCAATCTCGACCATGGGCTTGGGCTTGTACTCGGTCTCTTCGCGCAAGCGAGTGCCCAAACCACCGCATAAAATGACAACGGGAATGTCCTGATCCATCATTACTCCCACGCATCCGTTCGGATCGCAGCGGCAGGAAGACCACGCTCATGCAAATCGTGCGTGAGCGCCTTGAGCATTGGCGGTGGCCCCGCAAGATAATAGGTGGCGGTCAACGGGTTGGCGATGTGCTGCCACAGTGCCGCTACCGACAGCCGCTCAACCAATTCAGACCGCGTTGCGGCTTCGCCGTCGGGGTCTTGCTCAACAAAATAAAAAGGCTGCAACTGGGCAAACGTTGCCGCACACCGTTGCACGGCATCGCGATAG
>CAIXMC010000385.1 GCA_903920405.1 uncultured beta proteobacterium | reverse complement strand
GAGATGAAATCAGATGCCTGCGCTTGTTACGGCTAATCAGCCAAATGTGTGAGCTTCCCCTGCCAAGAAAACCACGTGAGCGAATCAAACGTAACCCATTGATATTGCATTTGTCCCGCCTTAAGTGGGAAGCCTAGCCAAGTAACAACAATGACCCCTTCACCTCCCTTTATTATTCACACCTCCAGTATCACATCGCTGCCCTTATTGGCGCGTGGCAAAGTGCGCGATAACTATGCTGTTGGCAATGACCGTCTTTTGATGGTCGCTAGTGACCGCATCAGTGCGTTTGATGTCATCATGGATCAGCCTATTCCTGGCAAAGGAGCGCTGCTGACACAAATGGCACTGTTCTGGTTTGACCAACTTGGCCCCAAAGGTCTGAACATCTGCCCTATTCACTTGACGGGTGATGCACCAGAGACAGTCGTCACCCCAGATGAGTTGTCGCAGGTGGTGGGTAGATCCATGTTGGTCAAGCGTCTGCAACCCATACCAGTCGAGGCTGTGGTGCGTGGCTACTTGGCAGGCAGTGGCTGGAAGGAATACCAGGCCACTCAAAGTGTGTGCGGCGTGCCGCTGCCCAATGGCCTGCAAAATGCCGACAAACTACCAGACCCCATCTACACACCGTCTTCCAAAGCGCAAATGGGCGAGCATGATCAGAACATTTCCTTTGAAAAAACAGTGGAATTGCTGGGCGCTGATATAGCTACTCGCATTCGCGATATCAGTCTTGCACTGTATAAAGCTGCCAGCGCAATCGCCCTTGCAAAAGGCATCATCATTGCTGATACAAAGTTTGAGTTTGGCCTGGATAAAAATCGTCACCTGGTGTTGATGGACGAGGTATTGACACCAGATTCATCGCGCTACTGGCCTGCCGAGAACTATGTACCCGGGTCTAACCCTCCTGGTTTTGACAAGCAATTTTTGCGCGACTGGCTGGAAACTGCGCAAGTCAACGGCAAACCCTGGAACAAAACTCCGCCTCCGCCACATATTCCACTTGACGTAATTGAAAAAACGACTGACAAATACAGGCAGGCGCTTGCACGCTTAACAGGATGAGCACTACACACTTTGGATTCAAGAGCGTTGATGAAGCTGACAAATCCAGGCATGTCAAAGGCGTTTTCGACTCGGTAGCACCCCAATATGATGTTATGAACGATTTAATGTCTTTGGGACTGCATCGTTTTTGGAAAGCGTATGCAGTGATGTTGGCCCAAGTTCATGAAGGCGATCAAGTACTTGACATTGCCGGGGGTACCGGTGACATGGCTCTCGCCTTTGCCAAAAAAACAGGCAGGGGCGGGCAAGTGGTGCATACTGACATCAATGAAGCCATGCTTGGCATTGGCAGAAATCGCCTGATAGACGCTGGTTTTTTATTGCCAACTTTGGTGTGTGATGCCGAAAAACTGCCCTTTGCTGACAATCATTTCAATTTGGTCAGTGTGGCCTTTGGTTTGCGCAACATGACGCACAAAGACGCGGCATTGGCTGAAATGCATCGGGTTCTTAAACCCGGTGGCAAATTGTTGCTGCTGGAGTTTTCCAGGGTCGCTGGGCCATTGGAGACAGTTTATGATTGGTATTCGTTCAAGGTATTGCCCAAATTAGGGCAGTGGGTTGCAGGCGATGCCGACAGTTATCGGTATCTGGCCGAATCCATTCGCATGCATCCTGACCAGGAAACACTGAAGGCCATGATGAATACCAGTGGCTTTGGTCATGTCGATTACCATAACATGATGTGTGGCTTGGTTGCTTTGCATGTCGGCATCAAATGCTGATGGATATCGTTGTTTTTTTATTTTGGAGTCAGTATGAAATTCTGGATTTTGATGCTCACTATTTGTTTGGTGTTGGTCATGGGGCCGGTTGAAGCAAGACGTTTGGGTGGTGGCAAATCTTTCGGGCAGCAGTCTAGCCGCGTCACGCAAAGGCCACAATCACCCGCGCAAGGGGCTGCGCCAACATCACCAGCACAAGGTTCACCTGCTGTTCAGCCTGCGTCCCCCAAGAGACCTTGGGGGGCCATGCTGGGCGGTCTGGCGGCTGGTTTTGGGCTTGCCTGGTTGGCAAGTTCGTTGGGGATGGGAGGCATGGGGCAATTGTTGATGTTTGCCTTGTTGGCTCTGGTGGTGATGATGCTGGTCGGTTGGTTTGTGCGTTCACGCCAACGCACGCTGCAAACATCCACTTTCGCCCCGAATGCTGCCAACACCACAAGTGCTGCCATATCAACACCTGATATCTATCGGCCTGACAGTGTGGGCAACGATGCTTCTGCTCGCCCATGGGAGTACAACTCAACTGCTTTAGCAAGTACAGCAAACGCAACTTCAACATCTGGTTCGATCATTGGTTCTGGCTTGTCAGGTTCGCAAACCTGGGGTATTCCTGCCGATTTTGATACTGAAGGTTTCCTCCAGTCTGCCAAAACTAATTTTGTATCGCTACAAGCGGCTTGGGACAGATCTGACCTGACATCATTGCATGCCATGATGACTGATGCCATGCTCAAGGAAATTCAGTCGCAATTGGCCGAACGTGAGGGAAAAACCGGTACCACCACGAGTGTGACCGAAGTCATTACGATTGATGCACGTTTGTTGGGCATTGAAGACTTGGGCGACGACTACATGGCCAGTGTCGAGTTTTCCGGCATGATCCGAGAAGAACCCTCATCTGTCCCCAGCCCGTTCCGTGAAGTTTGGAACATGATCAAGCTCAAGAATGGTCAGACGGGCTGGCTGGTGGCTGGCGTACAGGCATTGCAGTAAATCAATCAACCAATCAACCTGAATTTCTCAGTGACCCCGTTGCCAGGATGAGCGGTTGCGCATTATCCTGGATTCCTCAGTTGAACGCGCCCGAGAGCCTTGTCCAATGAGGTATGAGCCTGAACGGCTTGCGTATTTCCACCCAGAAATGATCCCACCCGAGTTCGACAGTTAAACTTTTAAGTCGTTGATTCCTATAGTGGTGCATGAGAATCGCTCCACTACAAAAGGGTCAACTGAGCGGGTGCGTTTCAAAGTGATGTGGCTTTGCTTGGGTGCGACATCCAAATCCCCCCTAAGGATGTGGTCAGTAATAAGTTACCCCATTTGGCCGTCAGAGTTGGGATGCAATGCTAGGCGCAAATTGCGCGGTGTGGCCATGCCACATAAGCGATTTGTAACGACGCAGTGCGCCCAAATCTGACGAGCCAAATGGGGAACTTATTACTGACCACATCCTTAGCCAACAATGGTTGCAAAAACGCGCTACTCATTTAATTTTGACGCAAAACCGGCCGAGTCAATCGTACATGTCGGACAATAGCTTAAATATTGAGCATTTACACGTAGAAATCGATCGTAAGTCATTGAAGTGTAAGACCTGTGCAGTGACCACGAACAAACAATTGGACACACAAAACGATGAAAAACATGCCTATACTGTTAGCCGAATGTGTGCAACATCATCTGGAGACTTATTTGCACGATTTGCATGGCAATGAGCCTGGAAGGATGTACGACATGCTGATAGGAGCGGTTGAAAAACCGCTGCTTGAATTGGTCATGAAGCACACCGAGAACAATCAGTCCCAAGCCTCCCAATGGTTGGGGATTAACCGCAATACCTTGCGAAAAAAATTGCTTCAACATCACCTGATCGATTGATCTTTAACTTTTATCATCCATGAACGCACTGATTTCTGTCTCGGACAAAACTGGCATTGTCGAATTTGCCACTGCCCTTCATTGCTTGGGCTTCGGCCTGATGTCTACTGGTG
Organism: uncultured beta proteobacterium; assembly: GCA_903920405.1. Lineage (GTDB taxonomy): Bacteria > Pseudomonadota > Gammaproteobacteria > Burkholderiales > Burkholderiaceae_C > Rhodoferax. The sequence continues at coordinate 5,416 of CAIXMC010000385.1, read as the reverse complement.
GCACTGCCAAACTGCTTTCAGATCACGGGCTGCCTGTGACTGAGGTCGCACAGGTCACGGGTATTCCTGAGATGCTCGATGGCCGAGTCAAAACCCTGCACCCTAAAATTCACGCAGGCCTGCTCGCTCGGCGTGATGTACCTGAACATGTTGCAGCACTTGAAACCCATGGTATCGACACCATTGATTTGCTGGTGGTCAACCTCTACCCCTTTGAAGCTACTGTCGCAAAACCTGGCTGCACACTCGAAGATGCCATTGAAAACATTGACATCGGTGGCCCGGCCATGGTGCGCAGTGCTGCCAAAAACTGGAAAGATGTCGGTGTATTGACGGATGCCTCCCAATACCCCATGGTGCTCTCTGAACTTCAGGCTAACGGTAAACTTGGCCATGCCACCCGATTTGCGCTGTCTGTTGCTGCATTTAACCGCATCAGCCAGTATGACGGAGCTATCAGCAATTATTTGTCATCGATCACGTTTGAAGAGGGCAACAACACGCCCCTTCGCCACACGTTTTCCAACCAATCCAACGGCTGTTTTGTCAAGCTGCAAGACCTGCGCTATGGCGAAAACCCGCATCAAAGTGCAGCGTTTTACCGCGACTTGTACCCCGCCCCTGGTTCTTTGGTGACTGCCGTTCAGTTGCAGGGCAAGGCATTGAGCTACAACAACATCGCCGATGCCGACGCAGCCTGGGAATGCGTCAAGAGTTTTGACAGCACTTCGGGCAGCACGGTTGGCAGCGCGGCCTGTGTCATCATCAAGCATGCCAACCCCTGTGGTGTGGCCGTGGGCGCGGATGCACTGGAAGCTTATGTCAAAGCTTTTCAGACCGATCCCACCTCTGCTTTTGGTGGCATTATTGCCTTCAACTGCACGCTGGACGGGCGTGCAGCACTACAAATTTCAAAGCAGTTTGTCGAGGTCTTGATAGCACCCAATTACACACCCGAAGCACTGGCTGTGTTCACATCCAAAGTCAATGTGCGTATTTTGAAAATTGACCTGCCCACGGGTGGCCAGAGCGACTGGGACCAAGGTCGCAATGCCGTGGATGTGAAGCGCATAGGTTCGGGTTTGTTGATGCAAACCGCAGACAACCACCAACTCCAGTTGTCCGACCTCAAAGTGGTCACTCAATTGCAACCCACGCCAGAAAAACTGCAAGACCTGCTTTTTGCCTGGAAGGTTGGCAAATTTGTCAAAAGCAATGCCATTGTGTTTTGCAAAGACGGCATGACCTTGGGTGTGGGCGCAGGGCAGATGAGTCGGCTGGATTCTGCCCGTATTGCCTGCATCAAAGCGCAGGCAGCCGGTCTGTCCCTCGATGGCGCAGTCGTGGCCAGCGATGCATTTTTCCCTTTTCGTGACGGTATTGATGTGGTGGTGGATGCCGGTGCAACATGCATCATTCAGCCGGGCGGATCTATCCGTGACCAAGAAGTCATTGATGCTGCCAACGAGCGCGGTGTGACCATGGTATTTTGCGGGGTACGGCATTTCAGGCATTAGGGACTCTCCACATATTCCCGTTCCCAAACTGTTTGTTCCTGAAAAGTTGGATGCCAAATTGGCCTGTAACCCACGTCCAGACTGCGTAAGTAGCTATTGAATTTGTAGTATTTAATGCGTGATTGGCGTGTTGTTTGGCGTCGCCACTCGTTGATTCACTGCACCATCAGCTCATGCAACGTGCCATATGGCCAACACCACAGCAACCAACAATAACCTGTTATGACATAGAGATAAAAGTCAAATCATGACCTGCTCACCTTTGGCATCTCATTCCCGATTTGCCCAGCGTATTCACCGCCGGTATGCGTCTGAATTGGCGCTGCTGGGTGCTGGCACACCCACCGTTCAACACCTGCAACCGTGCTACGACCGGCTTGTGCAGCAGGGGCATAACATGGCTGTTGCCTTGCGCATCCTGCGTCAATTGGTGATTGAACGTGTGTTAAGCCTGGACTGCGCGCAGCAACTCACGCTGGCTGAAGTGACACAGTGCATGACGGATTTGGCCGAATTTGCCCTCAACCATGCACTGACCCAAGCCCTTGCGGAACTCGATGCCCGTCATGGCGCGCCGGTCAAGGCCAATGGTTTGCGTGCCCACTTGTGGATTGTGGGCATGGGCAAACTCGGCGCTCGCGAACTCAATGTCTCCAGCGACATTGACCTGATTTACGTCTATGACGAAGACGGTGAAACCGCGGGTGATGCCAAAGGGTGTGCGCGTATTTCCAATCACGAATATTTTGGCAAGGCGGTACGCAGCGTTTATGCCCTGGTGGGCGACAACACCGAGCACGGCTTTGTGTTTCGGGTGGATTTGGCACTTCGCCCCCACGGTAACTCCGGCCCGCCTGCTTTGTCACTGGACGCACTTGAAGACTACCTGCATGTTCAAGGGCGCGAATGGGAACGTTTTGCCTGGCTGAAAAGCCGCGTGGTCGCGCCCACAGCAGATGTGGCAGATCGATCCACGTTAGCCCTGCGCCAGGTGGTGATGCCTTTTGTTTACAGACGGTATCTTGACTACAGCGTGTTTGATGCCCTGCGCAGTCTGCATCAGCATGTTCGCAACCATGCCAATCAACGCAGTGCAGGCCGCCCGCAGCGGGCGAACGATGTCAAACTGTCACGCGGTGGCATTCGTGAGATTGAATTTATTGTGCAACTGTTGCAGGTGGTGCGGGGCGGCCAGTTTCCTGAATTGCGTTCACGCCCCACCTTAAGTGCTTTGCCTCGCCTGGTCAAAGCTGGCTTGATGTCCACAGCTACGGCAGACAGTCTGGCAGATGCCTATACTTTTTTGCGTCAGTTGGAACACCGCATTCAATACCTTGACGACATGCAAACGCATGTGCTGCCTACCAACGAGGCTGATCTGACCTGGATCGCTCAAACGATGGGGTTCACCCATTCGCAAGAATTGCTTACCCAATTGGAGGCACATCGGGACAAGGTGGCCCAGGAATTTGACACCCTGCTAGGCGGCACAAAACCTGGCACGGAGGTCGCATCGAATCAGTCTGCAACACTTGATGAACTGTTGCCACTGCTGCCTGCTCTTATGGGTGAAAAACTACAGCACTGGTTGAACCAACCCAAAGTTCAGGCTTTGCGAGACGAAGCCTTGGTACGACTGTCACACCTGTTGGCGCACAGCTTGCAATGGTTTTTGGAAGACATGACCACCGAAGTCGCCCTCTTGCGATTACTGGACTGGCTTGAATCTTTGCTGCGACGCGAAAGTTACCTGGCGCTGCTGCAAGAGCGCCCGACCGTTCATCAGCGTTTATTGCGTCTTTTGGGCGCTGCAAAATGGCCTGCGCGCTATCTGCAATTGCACCCGGGGGTGATTGACGAACTCGCAGGTGACGATCTTTTACTAGAACGCTTTGATGCGAACACCTTTGAATCTGAACTGGAACACCGGCGGGTGTCGCTTAAAAGCACCGGTGAAGATGATGACGAGTCTTTGCTCAATCTGCTGCGCCGTGCCCACCATGCCGAAGTATTTCGCACCCTGGCACGCGATGTGGAAGGGCAATTGAGTGTGGAGCAAGTGGCAGACGATTTGAGTGCCTTGGCAGATGCCATTTTGCGTGTCACCACACGCTGGTGCTGGAGTCGTTTGGCCAAGGCGCATGAAGAACAGCCGCACTTATGCATCATTGCCTACGGAAAACTGGGGGGCAAGGAACTGGGCTATGGCAGCGATTTAGACTTGGTTTTTGTGTATGACGATGATGATGAACGTGCCCACGAGGCTTATGGCGCTTTGGTGCGCAAACTCATCAACTGGCTGACTGTCAAAACCGGAGAGGGTGATTTGTACGAAATTGACACCGCACTGCGACCCAATGGCAACGCCGGATTGTTGATTACCAGCTTTGCGTCGTATGCCAATTACCAGCAGCAGCGCGGCTCTAACACCGCCTGGACGTGGGAGCATCAAGCCATCACACGGGCACGTTGCGTATTGGGAGACAGCACACTGCAACAAAGTTTTGAAGCGGTTCGCCACGCGGTCATCACTGCCGCACGCGACCCAGACCTGCTGCGCACCGAAATTGTGGCCATGCGTACACGTCTGGCGCAGGCCCATCCGGTGAAGGGCCATCAATTTGACATCAAATACAGTCCGGGCGGCATGATTGATGCTGAATTTGCAATGCAATTTCTGGTGTTGTCACAAGCCAGTCAATACCCGTCTCTCAGCGCCAACAAAGGCAACATTGCCCTGTTGGAGCAAGCCGAGATTTTGGGGTTGCTGCCTGCGGGTATCGGACACCAGGCAGCCAGCGCTTACCGTACCATGCGCCAAATACAACACAAGGCACGTTTGAATGAAGAGCCTGTGCGACTGTCCCCTGATGCGCTGGCCAGTACACGCGAGGCTATTCTTCAACTTTGGAAGACTGTTTTTGCATCTTGAAATAGGGTCAACAATAAGCTTTCTACCTAATAATTTCAAAAAACATAGCGAACAACGCAATACCAGAGCGCGTTAGAACCGAATTTTGTATAAATTTTGACGTAGAAAACTTTCAACAAAAGGTTGCGTGTACAATTATGTTCTCTCAGTCTCGTTTACTTTTTAGTCTAAATTTCAGTATCTCTGTTGTTTAGTCCAGGCATGTGTAAATCTGACGTGAGTTTGATGATATTTTTCAACTGAAATATAAGGGTTAATCATGGGGATGATGCAGGAATTTAAAGAGTTTGCCATGAAAGGTAATGTCATTGATCTCGCTGTAGGCGTGATTATTGGTGGTGCGTTTGGCAAAATTGTTGATTCAGTCGTTGGCGATTTGATCATGCCATTTGCGGCTTGGCTCATGGGCGGAAAACTGGATTTTTCGGGTATGTTCCTGATCTTGGGCAAAGTACCCGAAGGCACTGCGCTGACACTTGATGCACTGAAAAAAGCTCAAGTTCCAGTTTTTGCCTATGGGAATTTCATTACAATTCTAGTTAACTTTATGATACTGGCATTTATCATATTTATGATGGTTAAACAGATTAATAGATTAAAGAAAGAAGATATTATTGCATTGCCAACGACTACGCCACTGTCAGAAGATATTCTGCTGCTTCGTGAGATTCGCGATAGCTTGAAGAAGTAATAAGCAGGTCATCGTTGATACCAAGATAGTTATACACAAGTCTCTAACCTATTTTATCGATAGTAAAACTCAAAGAAAAGCGGAGCAAAAAGCTCCGCTGAATTGACATCATGTTATGCAGGCATTCGATTTGCAACCTCAATCAGATTCATGTCAGGGTCACGAAAAACGGCTTCCCACTTAAGGCGGGACAAATGCAATATCAATGGGTTACGTTTGATTCGCTCACGTGGTTTTCTTGGCAGGGGAAGCTCACACATTTGGCTGATTAGCCGT
>CAIXMC010000384.1 GCA_903920405.1 uncultured beta proteobacterium | reverse complement strand
TCGGGAACTTATATAGAGTCCCAAGCTGGTAAAGCGACCTGACGACCAATCGGTTCTTGTCGTTTTGTCCATGCGGGCATCTATACCTCTCGCGGTCAAGATTGACCGGTTTTCAAATGTCTAAGAGGTGCAATTCTGCCGTGAAGCTGCGAAGAGTCGTAAATTGCTCTCAAAAAACCGGTCAAACTCAACCGCGCAAAGAATATTATTGACCATATCCTGAGCAGGTTGTCATCCACCTCGGCGCATCATGTCAAAAAAATCGCTGTTTGTTTTTGTGGCGCGCATTTGCTTTAGCACCATTTCCATCGCATCAACTTCGTCCATACTGTACAGAAACTGTCGCAAAATTCTGGTTTTTTGCAAAATATCTGGCACAAGCAGCAATTCTTCACGCCTTGTGCCGCTGCGGTTGAGTTGAATGGACGGAAAAACCCGTTTCTCATAGAGGCGGCGATCCAGGTGAATTTCAGAGTTGCCGGTTCCTTTGAATTCTTCAAAAATAACTTCGTCCATGCGGCTACCCGTGTCCACCAGCGCAGTGGCAATGATGGTCAAGGATCCACCTTCTTCCACATTGCGCGCTGCACCCAGAAAGCGCTTGGGGCGTTGCAGGGCATTGGAGTCCACGCCGCCTGTCAAAACCTTGCCACTTGAGGGCACTACATTGTTATAGGCGCGTGCCAACCGGGTGATGGAATCCAGCAAAATGACCACGTCTCTTTTGAGTTCAACCAAGCGTTTGGCACGCTCAATCACCATCTCGGCCACATGCACATGACGTGCTGCCGGCTCATCAAAAGTGGAAGCAATGACTTCGCCTTTGACGGTGCGCTGCATTTCAGTCACTTCTTCTGGGCGCTCATCGACCAACAATACCATCATGTGACTGTCGGGGTAATTGGCCGAAATAGCGTGGGCAATGTGCTGCATCATTACCGTTTTGCCGCTTTTTGGAGGTGCTACCAGCAAGGCACGCTGTCCTTTGCCAATGGGCGCAATGATGTCAATGATGCGCCCGGTGATGTTTTCTTCGCTTTTGATGTCGCGCTCAAGCCGCATTTGCACATTGGGAAACAGGGGTGTCAAGTTCTCGAACATCACTTTGTGCTTGTTCTCTTCAGGACCGCCACCATTGACCTTTTCAAGCCTGTTCAATGCAAAGTAACGCTCACCATCTTTGGGTGTTCTGACTTCACCTTCAATCATGTCACCGGTGTGAAGATTAAAACGGCGCACCTGACTGGGGCTGATGTAGATGTCATCCGTGCTGGCGGTATAACTGGTGTCTGGACTGCGCAAAAAGCCAAACCCATCAGGAAGAATTTCGAGCACACCATCGGCGAATATTTGCTCCCCGGCACGGGCACGTTTTTTGATAATGGCAAACATCAATTCCTGTTTGCGCATGCGTCCCGTATTTTCAATCTCAAGATCTTCGGCTTGTTTGAGGACTTCTGACACATGCAGTGCCTTGAGTTCGTTGATGTGCATGGATTGACCCGTCAAAGGGATAAAAAAGACTGGAGGGAAATGGCGTGAAATGCCAACTGGAAAGACTGACCACCAAGTGTTAACAAGGAATCAAACAACAAGTGGATTGAACCGGCTGGAAACTGGCTTGTCAACATGTTGCGCATTGGACCGTCAGATGGAAAGACATTAATCTAAACCATTCAAAACGATGCTGCGCATGACACAACGGTAATGTGGAAGGTACACGCCCAATATGCCGATGAGCTTGAGACTGATTATGACAGGAAAATCAGGAGGCACGACTCGAGCGTGGAGTGACAAATGCCCAGATGTCGATGAAACAGGTTTGATGCATCAAAATAAAGCCTGATTGATGAAGGTCGTCAATTGCGACTGGTTCATAAACCCGGATCTGGTGGCGGCGAGTTGCCCTGATTTGAAGATCATCACAGTCGGAATGCCCCGAATATTGTGCAAAGCGGGAATATCGCGATTTTCATCCACGTTCATCTTGGTCATTTGCAGTTTTCCTATATAAATTTTGGCTAGATCATCCAGCACTGGCCCAAGCATTTGACATGGGCCACACCAAGGTGCCCAAAAATCTACCAAAACGGGTAAAGCAGACTGTAAAACGTCAGATTCAAATGACGTATCTGTAACGTGTTTGATAAGTTCGGATGACATAATATTTTTCCTAAGATCAAGTGAATGAGTAAGTGAAAGTTGTGAAATTGTGACAGAGAAGCCCATGTGATGCCATGGCAAACGCTCTACTGGTCAGGGTGAATTTGTTCTTCAGCCAGTTCCGTCATTCCCGAGAAGGCGGGAATCCAGAATGCACTAGATTCCCGCCTTCGCGGGAATGACGAAAATTCAACAACTTGCCTTCAGAACAAATTCACCCTGCTCTACTGGTTTAAAGATTTTGTTTCATCTTTTGGACAGTCTTTTTGCGAACGGCATTTGTCTCAGTGCCGGGAATTTCTGCAATAAAGTGCTGAGGTTTTTTGTAGCTGGACTTGGCACGCTTGGGGGTCAATCGGGTGCTTGGCTCGTTCACAGCGACAGGGACATCGACTCTCACCCTCTTGATCGGCCTGGCCGGCAACGCCTGCTTTTCAAGTGCTAGACGTTCTTTCTCTAGTTGGCCTGCAAGTTTGGCGGTGCTGCGTGTCGCCTGATCTGTTTGCCTTTTTTGTGCCGCATTGCGCGAATCGTCAAGGGGAAGCGCTTGTCCATCAACGCATGAAATCTGACTGTAGCTGTTGCCACATTTATAGACATTTTGTGCTCTAACGCCCGTCCCTAAAGCGTAGATAGCTATCAAAAATAAAGCAAAAAAGAAGCGCTTGAAGGTCATGACGAATTTTTCAAGGCTGCATTGGGTACTCATATGGCAACTGGTTTTGGAGGGTTGGGACGCACAGGCGTACTGGTGTGAATCAGTCGGGTAGCCTGATCCATGTTTCCTGAAGTCAGGTCTTGCAGTGCTTTGAGCGTTCGCACAATGGTTTGATCGATGGCAATGCGATGATCTAAAGAGGGTTGTTTGAGCACCCAATGAATGACTTCTGCCTTGTTGCCCGGATGTCCAATGCCCAAGCGCAGTCGCCAGTACTGGTCGCTGCCCAATTGCGCATGGATGTCGCGCAAACCATTGTGCCCTGCATGACTACCACCCCATTTTATTTTGGCTTGGCCTGGCGCGATGTCAAGATCGTCATGCACCACCAAAATGTCTTTGGGTTCAATTTTGAAAAAGTGTGCCAACGCTGCGACTGAGCGGCCACTCAAATTCATAAAGGTTTGTGGTTTTTGTAACCACACCGGTTGACCATGAAGGGATGTGCGTGCAACGAATGCAGAATAATTTTTATCAAACACCAGTTCAACCTGGATCGCCTGCGCTAACGCATCCATCCACCAAAACCCTGCGTTATGGCGAGAGTGTTGATAGTCTGGGCCAGGATTGCCAAGGCCTACAAAAAGTTTGATCATGGTGCTTATGAAAAGAAAAAACCACAACGAAGTGGATCGATCAACACAAGGCACTGCCTAGATAGTGTCAATAATAATTTCTGCATTTGGCTCGTCCGCTTTGGGCGCACGCGTCGTTGACGACCACGCTTTTCACATGGCATTGCACCCCAAATCAGACAGCCATATGCAAAATTTATTGATATCCTTATTTTTTAGATGCTGGCTTGGATGCTGACTTGGCTGCTGGTTTAGCGGGTGATTTAGCATCCGATTTGGCGGATGGTTTGGCTGCGGCTTTAACGGCTTTAACGGCTTTAGCGGCTGGTTTCGCAGATGTGTCTGGTGTATCTGACGCTGCGGATGACGCAACCGTGTCAGCCACCTCAGCACCAGCGACTGCTACTACAGAAACCACGACTGGATTTTTATCACTGCCGTGGGTGACAGTGGTGACTCCCTTGGGCAAGGCAATATCGGCCAAGTGCAAAGAAGATCCCTTTTTCAGACCACTCAAATCGACACTGATAAATTCTGGCAAATCTGCAGGCAAGCACAAAACATTAATTTCACTGATGACGTGATTGGCAATACAGCCTTCAGCTTTGATGGCAGGTGAATTTTCATCTCCGCTAAAGTGCAGCGGCACCTTCAGGTGCAGTTTGGTGGTGGCATCCACACGTTGAAAATCAACGTGCAGCACCAACGGCTTGTAAGGGTGCATTTGCACGTCTCGCAGTAAAGCGGGGCATTCCGTGCCATTGATGTCCATATCCAGAATACTTGAATGAAAAGATTCTTTTTTGAGTGCGTGCCACAAGGTGTTGTGGTCCAGCTCAATGGCCTGAGGTTCTTTGGAACCACCGTAAAGAATGCCTGGTGTGCGTCCAGTAATACGCAGACGGCGGCTCGCACCCGTGCCCTGTTTTGTGCGCTCATAAGCGGAAATTTTCATGTATTAACTCCTGAAAGAGCCTACCGCGACCAGTTGGCTCAGATTGAAAGTAGATTCAACCAGCGCTAACGGCTGATGAACCTGCGACGATACTGGTCAGAAAAGACGTTCCTGATCAGCAAAAAAACTCATCACCGATTGCCCCTGGGCGATGCGAACAATCGTTTCGGCAATCAGCGGTGCCACATTCAACTGTCGAATTTTGGGGCAAGCCAATGCACTAGGGGATAAAGGAATGGTGTTGGTGACGACAACCTCATCCAGCACGTCACCTTGGCTAATGCGATCAATGGCGGGACCTGAAAAAATGGGGTGAGTGCAGTAGGCATAAACCTTATTGGCACCACGAAGTTTAAGAACCTCTGCAGCCTTGACTAAAGTGCCAGCGGTGTCGATCATGTCATCCATGATGACGCAGTTGCGACCTTCAATTTCGCCAATGACATGCATGACTTCACTGACATTGGCTTTTGGGCGACGCTTGTCAATAATGGCCAAATCACACCCCAGTTGCTTGGCAATGGCGCGTGCACGAACCACACCGCCTACATCGGGCGAGACCACAATCAGGTCGTGATAATTTTTTTGACGCAAATCGCTCAACAGCACGGGAGATGCGTAAATGTTATCGACCGGAATATCAAAAAAACCCTGAATTTGGTCAGCATGCAAATCCATGGTCAAAACCCGTGCAACACCAACTGCCTGAAGCATATTGGCCACCACTTTGGCAGAGATGGGTACACGGCTGGAACGTGGACGACGATCCTGACGAGCGTACCCGTAATAAGGAATGACCGCACTGATACGTTCGGCAGAGGAACGCTTGAGGGCATCCACCATAATGAGCAATTCCATCAGGTTTTCATTGGTGGGAGAACAGGTGGACTGCACCACAAAGACATCGCGGGCACGAACGTTTTGCTTGATTTCAACCGTGACTTCGCCATCTGAAAAGCGACTCACATCTGCGCAGCCCAACTCAATTTTGAGATGACGAGCAATATCGGATGCCAGAGATAAATTGGCATTGCCCGTGAAAACCATGAAATCAGATGTTTGATCGGTATGCATGAAAATCCAAACTCAGAAATTACCATTGTTGTAGGCCACATTGGACATGACGCACGCAGCGATCAATCGGCAGGGGGAAAGAAGCGTCCCTGCCGTAACCCCCCTATGAAGGGTGCGTGTTTTGATTCAATAAAAACACGCCCACGCAAATTGTTGGTGGCGCGAATTGTAGCCAATGGACGTATCTGGGTTTCATGATGAACTCGGGCACATCAGCACATTTTTTCGACCTGCGCGATTGAGCATATCCCCAAGGTTAAAGCAAGCCCAGCAAATACTGACCATAGCCATTTTTGACCAGCGGTGCTGCGAGCTTTTGAATTTGAGCAGCATCGATCCAGCCTTGGTTAAAGGCAATTTCTTCAGGGCAGGCGACTTGCAGGCCTTGGCGCTTTTGCAAGGTGGCGATAAAGCTGGCGGCTTCCAAAAGGCTGTCGTGGGTACCGGTGTCTAGCCAGGCGTAACCACGCCCCATCATTTCCACGCTGAGCTGGCCAAGTTCCAGGTAACGGCGGTTGACATCAGTAATTTCAAGCTCTCCACGCGGTGAGGGTTTGATGTGGGCGGCAATGTCGCACACTTGATCGTCGTAAAAATAAAGACCCGTGACGGCGTAATTGCTTTTGGGCTGCGTTGGCTTTTCTTCAATGCTGATGGCACGCTGCTGTGCATCAAATGCGACCACGCCATAACGTTCGGGATCATTCACATGGTAGGCAAACACGCTCGCACCCAGTTCTCTTGCATCGGCGTGGGCGAGTTGTCGGATTAAATTGTGACCATAAAAAATGTTGTCGCCCAACACCAAAGCGCTGGGCTGGTTAGCTACAAAATTGCGACCAATGATGAAGGCCTGCGCCAACCCATCGGGCGAGGGTTGCACGGCGTAACAGATGGACATGCCCCACTGGCTACCATTTCCCAGTAAATCAGTAAAGCGGGGCGTGTCTTGTGGGGTGGAGATGATGAGCACCTCACGAATGCCGGCGAGCATGAGCGTGCTCAAAGGGTAGTAAATCATCGGCTTGTCGTAAATGGGCATAAGCTGCTTGGACACAGCTTGTGTGACGGGGTAAAGCCGAGTGCCCGAGCCGCCGGCGAGGACGATGCCTTTGCGTTGTGTCATGGAATTTTCCTAGGAAGTGACAAGAATTTCATCAATCATGCGATTGACGCCTACCTGCCATTGGGGTAGTTTCAGGCGAAAAGTGGTTTGCAGTTTGAAGGTGTTCAGGCGCGAATTCAAAGGGCGACGAGCAGGTGTGGGGTAATCGTGAGTGGCAATGGGCAAGACTTCGGTTGCTTTTATTTTGATAGTGGACTGTGCTTGTTGGGCATGGGCTAGAACATGTTTTGCATAGTCAAACCAAGTGGTTTCACCGCTGGCTGTCAGATGGTAAATGCCTGCGAGTGAATCCGCTTCCTGGCCTGAGCGAGTGACGTGGTGAATGGCGTGAGCGGTCACATCGGCAATCAACTCAGCGCCGGTGGGTGCGCCCACTTGGTCGTTGATCACTTTCAATTGTTCTTTTTCCTGTCCCAATCGCAGCATGGTTTTTGCAAAGTTGTTGCCGCGTGCCCCATAGACCCAACTGGTTCTGAAAATCAGGTGGCGCGTACACATTTTTTCAATCCTTTGTTCGCCGACCAGCTTGCTCTGACCGTATTCATTCAAGGGGCAAGGAGCATCTTCCTCGCCAAAAGGGGCAGTGCCTTCGCCATTGAACACATAGTCGGTGCTGTAATGAATCAGCCATGCTCCCAGACGCTGGGCTTCTATCGCCAGCGTTTCAGGTGCCAGGGCATTGATCGCAAACGACAGGGTGCAGTCACTTTCAGCCTTATCAACTGCCGTATAGGCAGCCGCATTGACGATCACATCTGGCTTGATGGCACGAATGGCATCGGCGAGCTTTTCCAGATGACTGATGTCGCCCCAATAGTTTTTGCTGTTGCGATCCAGCGCCACCAGTTCACCCAAAGGGGCCAGGCTGCGTTGCAGTTCCCAGCCTACCTGGCCATTTTTACCCAGTAGAAGAATTTTCAAAATCAATCTCCAAAACGTTGATTCAGAGGATGATCCTTAGCCTCTGGCAAATCTCAAGCGTGGCAGCACTTTGGTTCATGCTGTAGAAATGCAGTCCGGGCGCGCCACCTGATCTCAAGTGTTCGCACAAACTGGTCACCACATCCAATCCAAACGCCTTGATGGACTCTGCATCGTCTGCATAGCTTTGCAGCCGCATCCGAATCCATCGGGGTATTTCGGCGCCACAGGCATCGCTAAAGCGCATAAGTTGGGTCGAACTGGTGATGGGCATGATGCCGGGCACGATCGGAATATGCACACCGAGCGCGTCTGCCTCTTCAACAAACCGAAAGTAAGCATCTGCGTTGTAGAAATACTGGGTGATGGCGGCATTTGCCCCCGCCTGCACTTTGGTGACAAAGGCTTTCAAATCAAATTCAGGCGATTTGGCCTGGGGGTGCATCTCGGGGTAGGCTGCTACCTCAAGATAAAAATCGTCACCCGTCTGGGTACGAATGAACGTGACCAGGTCGCTTGCAAACTGAAATTCACTTCCCACACCATAGCCGCTGGGCAAGTCCCCGCGCAAGGCCACCAAACGCCGGACACCCATCGTCTTGAGAATCGTCAATTGTTCAAGCACTGTGGCGCGTGTAGCACCGATACATGACAAATGCGAAGCAGCAACAATCCCATCGGCCAAAATATCGCGTACCGTGTTGAAAGTGCCTTTTTGTGTAGAGCCTCCTGCACCAAAAGTAACCGAACAATACTCAGGTTTCAAAGCATACAACTGCTGGCGAACGATGCGCAGTTTTTCAACACCTTCGGGTGTTTTGGGCGGGAAAAATTCAATGCTGACAGGAAAATGAGAGGCTGTGGTCATAACGAATCCTCAAGGGTTGGCGTGCCGGGCGCACATAAAAAATTCTCGAGTGCCACCACCGCCAAAAATGGCAGAGTCAAAATAGTCGGTCACTTGCCAACCTGACTGAATGCAGGATGCTCGCAAGCGATTCTCCACCACGGCGTAAAGCGAAGCATCTTTCACAATGCCGCCCTTGCCTATCTGAGTGGGCTGCAACTCAAATTGAGGTTTGACCAAGGTGAGCAGTTTGCCCTCGGGTTGAAGAAGCGGTTTCAGTGCGGAGAGCACATGCGTTTGTGAAATAAACGACACATCCATCACCACCAGATCAAAGGCCTTGGTGTGTGCTGATAATTGGGGGTCAAAATGGCCTCTAGCCCTTATCCAGTCTGCATAGGTAGCTATTAAATCAGAAGCATTTAACGTGCGTGCATTGCGCTTTTCAAGACACAAAACCCGTGGGTCTGTGCGCAAATGGGGGCGCAGTTGGTCAATGCCCACATCCACCCCCACCACCGTAGCAGCACCGTGTTGCAGCAGACAGTCGGTAAAACCGCCCGTCGATTGCCCCACGTCCAAACATTGAAAACCTTGAACTGCCAGGCCAAGATGCTTCAAAGCCGCTTCGAGCTTCAAGCCACCCCGCGACACATAGCGCAGTTCAGACTCATCCAACAGTTGAATGAGGGCATCTTCAGGCACATCCTCACTCTTTTTAGTGAGGGTGCGCCACACACCGTCAACACCATATTGCACACCCCCCGCCATCAGTCGCTGAGCCTGAGAGCGAGAGTGTGCCCATTGGCGCTGCACAAGAAGTTGGTCAATACGCATGGCAAGTGTGAATCAATAACGGTAGTTGTCAGCCTTGTAGGGACCAGCCTTATTGACACCGATGTAAGCGGCTTGCTCGTCTGAGAGTTCAGTCAATTGCACGCCTACTTTCATCAAATGCAGGCGTGCCACTTTTTCATCCAGATGCTTGGGAAGCACATACACATGGCCTGACTTGTAATCTTTGGGCTTGGTAAACAGTTCAATTTGCGCCAGAGTTTGATTGGCAAAGCTTGAACTCATGACAAAACTGGGGTGACCCGTGCCACATCCCAGATTGACCAAACGACCCTTGGCCAGCAAAATAATGCGCTTGGCTGGTTTTTTGCCATCTTGGCTTGCAGGAAAAATAACGTGATCGACCTGGGGCTTGATTTCTTCCCACTGACACACAGACAGTGATGCCACGTCAATTTCATGGTCAAAGTGACCAATGTTGCAAACAATCGCCTGGTCTTTCATGGCCTCCATGTGCTTGTAGGTAATGACATCCTTATTGCCGGTAGCGGTGACAAAAATATCACATTTGTCAGCAGCATAGTCCATGGTGACCACTTTGTAGCCTTCCATGGCAGCTTGCAAAGCGTTGATGGGGTCAATTTCTGTCACCCAAACCTGGGCGCTCAAAGCACGCAAAGCCTGCGCCGAACCCTTGCCTACATCGCCATACCCTGCCACACAGGCGACCTTGCCGGCAATCATCACATCGGTTGCGCGTTTGATGGCATCGACCAGGGATTCCCGGCAGCCATACAAATTGTCAAACTTGCTTTTGGTCACTGAATCATTCACGTTAATCGCGCAAAACGCCAACTCACCCTTAGCGGACATGTCGTTCAAGCGGTGAACACCCGTGGTGGTTTCTTCGGTCACCCCAATGATGTTTTTCAGGCGGCGGCTGTACCAGGTGGGGTCTTTGGCCAGCTTAGCTCGGATGGCGGCAAACAGGCAAGTTTCTTCTTCACTGCCGGGGTGATCCAGAACACTGACATTGTGTTCAGCCTTGACGCCCAGGTGCATCAGCAGTGTGGCATCACCGCCGTCATCCAGAATCATGTTCGGGCCTTCGGCGGGTGTGCCTGTTTCGCCGCCAAATTCAAAAATGCGATGCGTGTAGTCCCAGTAATCGCTCAAAGACTCGCCCTTGTAGGCAAAGACTGACGTTCCCTGCACGACCAACGCAGCCGCAGCGTGGTCTTGTGTTGAAAAAATATTGCACGATGCCCAACGCACCTGCGCTCCCAACGCCTGCAAGGTTTCGACCAAGACCGCAGTCTGGATGGTCATGTGCAAAGAACCTGTGATGCGAGCGCCCTTCAAAGGCTGTAGCGGCGCAAATTCTTCGCGGATGGCCATCAGTCCGGGCATTTCGGTCTGGGCAATGTTGATTTCCTTACGCCCCCATTCGGCCAGATTCATATCGGCGATGACATGGTCTTGTGGTTGGGTGCTGCTTGTTTCTTTATGCATGGGTAACTCTTAAAAAAAAATAGTGAGACCACAGTTTGTTGGCGCAAGATGGGAAAAAAAGCTCTCACCACACAAAAAACCGTGGGTGAGCGCCGTTGGAAACACTGCGTGGCAGTGGTGTCCGAGCCTCACTCAACACCCGCTTTGCGCGGTGTGAGCTGCAACACTCCTCGGAAAAGGTTCGCATTATGTATCGGCGCGGGTGCGATTCCACCTAGATTCCTCAGTTGAACGCGCCCGAGTGGGCTACTGGCGGCGCGTCTGGGTAGGCGTGACGACGCTGCAGGCTACTCTGCCTGCAAGGAGGAACAACACCCCAGACGTGTTGCCAGTAGCTCAATCGGGCGCGTTCAACTGAGGAACCGCGCCCATTGCGCCACGCAATTGATCGGCGATGTTCCAGATGGTTTTGCCCAGTTGGGTTTGGTTTGCTGGCGGGGTTCTTCTGCGGATATCCGCTGATGTCTTTCGTTTTCATCGGTTTTGAGTCAGTCCCAGACATAGCGTTCGTCGTATTCGATTCCGTATTTCGTGAGAAAGGCGCGGTATTCATCCTGAAAGGTGCCCGTGCGGTGGTGTTCCTCTTGGTTGTTGATGTAGTGGAGCAGGATATCCTTTTGTCTCATCCCGACGGAAAATGCCCCGTAGCCTTGTTGCCAGGAAAAGTCGGCGAGCGTGGATGCCTGCGTTTTCAGCCATTTACTGGAAGCGGTTTTGTTCTCCTTCACCAAGTCAGCG
>CAIXMC010000383.1 GCA_903920405.1 uncultured beta proteobacterium | reverse complement strand
TTGGGGGCTTTGATCAGCACATCCACTTTGCGGCCATCCATGGCACGTGATACCTTTGCAGACAAACAAGCAGAGAGTAGAGCGGGTTCATCCACAGGCACGTCCAACTCCAGCAACAAATCCACATCACCACCCCGTGCATCATCCTGCACCCGTGAACCAAACAGCCACACTCGTGCGGTACGACCGGCAAGTTGCGTTGCCGCTTGTCGAATGGCATCCATTTGCGATGAGCTTAGGCGCATAAATTCTCAATACAAAATTGGCCTCTAGCGCACGTCCCTATTGCGTTTGTAGCTACATAAATCATAGTGATATTGAGCATTCCTGACTGTTTCGGTGCAGACGCCAGCAGCTTTACAAAAACTTTGTTAATGTCAGTCTCACAGCAAGCTGTCACAGATTCAAGGGCTTTGGTCTGGCAGACCTGTTTTCTAAATTTCCGTTTCATGCGTTTCTCTGCATTTAGGTATGCACCGCTTATTATTACTCCCCAAAATCATGGCGACTTGTCAAAAAATCAATCAGTTGCGATGTGTTTTTGGAGCAACAATAGGTGGGACATCCCTTACTCTTTTTTCTCTGCAAGACACCATCGGGGGGCACTGTCAACGCCTTGGTTTTTAATGTTGCCATTACGTCGCAGTTTTGTTAGTAAGTTGTTGATTTTATTAGTTTTCTGTTGCTCGTCCAGCGCATCACTGAGCTTTGGAAGCAGCAATTGGTTAATCTCTCGGCGGGTCGCATACTCGAACTTTTCCAAATAGTCGGTGAGCAACTTTGCATAGAAAACATCGTCTTGCGCCCGGTTTCGGATGTAGTCCACCTTGCTGGCCGTGGCTGAAGCCACACTGGCCGACACATACAGATGCGGTCTGCGTCCTTCAATCAAATTGGCCTGGCGCAGGCGCTTTATCACCGCATCATCCAGTGGCAACTGCTTTTGCACACGATCCAGCGCCAAAATATCTGCCAGTGGCAGGTCTGTCTTTTGAATCAGCATACGACTGTAAGCTGCATCTATCAAAGCACCATGCAGTGTCATTTTGACTGCATGTGGTTCGGTCAAGTCATAGTCAGGCATCGGAAAATAACGCCTTGCCTGGCCAAGGTGCATTTCATGTATGCCGTAACCCATGGTGTCAATCATGTTCAACTCGGCCATGGCTTGCGCCAAAAATGGGTTGCGGTAACGTCTGGGGGTTTTATGACCGCTCACATAGTCTGCGGGTTGTCCTTCAAAAAAAGTGCCCTCGTTCTCGAAGATCAAACGGTCAGGTTGCTCGGTCACGATGACCCTGCCATGGCGGATGTAGTCCTGGTGAGCAATGCAGTTGTGCAAGGCCTCCAGCACAATTTTGCGGTCGTACTTGGCCAGTTCAATGGCCAAAAGCTGGTCGTCGGGCAAGATGCGCAACTGCACATTACGAATCTTTTGGTACAGCTCGGTGGTGGTGAGTAAAAACGGAGGGCAAAAATGCTGATAAGCACGCTCTGCCCCCTCCAGCTTCCATGTCAGTTGGGCAGGATGGGGTGAAAGCCGGTGTGCAGATTCGGGCTTACCCAACAACAGCAGGCAAGTGCGTGTGATTTGACCGTCTTGTGTCAGCCGGGCACGGTCTAAAAATGCGGCATCAGGCCAAGCTGCCACTTCATCAGGTACAAAGCGGTTGGCATACTTCCTGGAAAAAGATTCGCGTGCTTTGGCAAGCGCAGCATCATCCAAGTCCGTCAAGGTTGCACCACCCACAAGCTGACCCGACCAGTCTGTTGCCCCCACTTGTTGGCGCAAGGTATCGAGCTTGTCCAGACCCAGGTGTGTCAGGCTCTCTCCCGCACGGGCGTAGTAATGACCTTTCCAAGCAATGGGCATGCCAAGCGGAGCAGCAGGAATTTCAAACAACAGAACACGGCCTTGTGGCGTGTGCAACTCGTGAATGTCGCGCAGGGTGATGCTGGGTTCGGTGTCATTTGAAATTTGCATTTTTAAGCTGTGCAGCCGCTCTGCTTCTGGCCTGTAATCCGTGCCCACCACGGTTCGAGTGGCGTTATCCACCCCAAACACCAGCCAGGCGCATTCCTGAAAGCGCAAATTGGCTTCATTGGCCATGGCAGAAAAGTAGCGGCCAATTTTGTCGGTGTCGTAATCCTTACCAGCTTGCTTGAATTCGACCACTTCGCTCTCCCATTGTGCAATCAGATGGGTCAGCAGCGCATCCAAAGTTGCTTTGTCCATGGCGATCAACCTTAAATCGTCTTGACTTCAGTGCCAGGCGACATGAGCTTGAAAATTTGTTCAACGTTGATTTTGACGCTGTCACTGGCAAAACCGGCGTCACGAAAGACCACACGCAAAGGTGAACGTTTGGCCAGCAGCTTCACAAAATCTTCGTTGATGCCCGTCTCAAAACAAGCGGCCAAGGCGTTGCCATCCACAAAAAATACTGATTTTTCGGCGATGGTTTCTTGAGCAATGGGTAGCGCCAAATCAACACCCCAGTCCAGCAGCACTTGAAATAACAGGTCTTCAGGGGTTCGGTCTGAACGGATATTGTTGACTTGGACAGACAACAGGTCTTGAGACACGGTATCTGGCGTGTAGTAAACCTCGTTCATATTGGAACTGTCGATTTTGAGGACTCTAAAACCAATATCAAGGTCTGGTGCTGTGATGAGATTTTCTTGTTTGATTTTCTTGCCTGCACGGCGTAAACGTTCTTTGGTAATTTCGGCAATGGTTTTATAGCCAGCCCTTCCAGGCTCACTGTCAGCACTGCATACTTCTGGTAGCTGAACCAAGATGCATCTTCGATTTCCACCATCTTCAGCGTTTATGGCCAATGTGGCATGAGCAGTTGTTCCCGAACCAGCGAAGAAGTCAAGAATGATGCCGTTGTGTGACGCACCAACCTCCAAGACCAATCGAATTAAATCCACCGGCTTAGGATTTTCAAAAGTAGCAAGATTTCCGAAAATTTCAGTCATCTCATTAGATGCCACGGTATTCAGTGGTGCAAAGTCCCAAAGTGTCGTCCAAGTAATTCCTTCTTTAACCTGTGCTAGGAATCGCTTGAGTTTTGGCCGACCTTGATCGTCTTCACCAAAATAAATTTCATTGTTATCGATAAGCTCCTTAACTCGACTTGCATTAAATCGCCAGTTACCATTGGATGACGGGTAATGCTGTTGACCAGTTCGTGGATTAGTAATGGGAAAATGAAGTGACGCAACATACCTTCCACCCTTGACATTCCCCATTAAATCGCCGGCTGTCCAATGACCTTTAGGATGATTATCTGGATTTTTGTAACGAGAGACTTGCTCCGCAGTGCGCTTTCTCAGATTTAACGCGAGCAATGATTTTTTAACGTAAACAAGAATATAGTCGTGTTGTGCGCCGATGACACGGTCATTCGGAGGTGTACTTCGTTTTTTCCAGATTACTTGTGCTGCAAACATTTCTTCGCCAAATATCTCGTCACAAATCTTACGTAGGTTTCCAACTTCGCCATCGTCAATGGAAATAAAAATTACTCCTTCATCACTTAATAATGATCTTGCAAGCCTAATCCTTGAATAGATCATGGTAAGCCAATCTGAATGAAATCTCCCATTAGCCTCAGAGTTCACGACCATACGGTTTCCCGCAGTGTCTTTCTGATTGGAACGTTCTAAATAACTATCGCTATCCTCAGCAAAATCATCCTCATAAATAAAATCTTTCCCCGTGTTATACGGCGGATCAATATAAATCATCTTGACTTTATTCAGATAAGTTTCCTGCAACAATTTAAGTGCATCCAGGTTATCGCCTTCAATAAACAAATTTTGAGTCGTATCAAAGTCCACACTTTCAGCACGACAGGGTCGCAGCGTTTTGGCTATGGGTGCGTTGGCGGTCAGCAGCGCCTCACGTTTACCGGGCCAATTCAACTGGTAACGCTCTTGCGGCCCTTCCACAATGCTGCCAGACAGCTCTTGACGCAGTTGGTCAAAATCAACGCTGCGCTTTAACTGGCCGCTGGCATCTCGTGATTCGGTGATGCAGTTGGGAAACAGGTCTGCAATCGCTGCGAGCTTGTCGATATTGGATTGCGTAAGGTCAGGGCTGTGAAGTTTGAGTTTTTGCATGGCTATCGAAGGTCTTTTTTTTAGGCAAGAAATTGGCCTCTAACGCTGATGGATACTGCGTAGGTAGCTATATAAAATATAGCTACCGGGGAAGCTGGTGGTGACATTTTCAATCCATCAGCTTACCGATGGATTGTTGCAGGTTGCGCAGTTCGGCGTTCATCATGACCTTGCGGTTGAACTGCTTCTCTTTCGCCATTCGATGCAATAGCTTATTGGCAAGAAGCTGCTTGCTGTGGAGTTCAGCCAATCGGTCGAGTTGCTCTTGCAATGTTTCCCCCTGGCGAGCTGGCACACTCAAATGCTGGCGTATCAATTGTTCATACAAACCCTCCAAGTCCAAAGCCATCGGCAAACCAGGTCGAGCCAGGCTGTCTGCTTGCCAAGGTGATGCATGGTAATCACCTACCACCCATTGACTGGCGTTGGCCTCACTGGGGCGTTTGAAAGCCGCCACTGCTTGCGTGCGACATTCAAAGCGCAAGTTGAACAGCATAGGCCGAGGCATGGCTTTGTCAATGCAACGCAGCACCGCATGATCAAGCTCAGGGGTTTTAAGCGTCAGCTCAAAGATGTCAATTTCAGGCACAGTCGGTCTGGCGGGCAAGTTGATGGTTTCTGGCGCAAGCTTGTAAGCCCAGGTGATCTGCTCTATTTGTGTGACAAACAGCGAACGTAGTGCAGCCGTGGGTTTGGTGTGGGCATAAATTTTGTTTTTCGGTACAAGGCGATTGACTGCTGCATGAACTGGCCAGGCAAACAACGCCTTTGCGGTCAAAGTTGAACTCATGCGAGTGCCTGAATCACCAAAAAACTCACCAACTCAAAATCGTTCAGCCCAGCCATTTTATTCGTCAGTGCCGTGGTAGTTCCCGGTGCAAACAGGCTGTCAAGCTCCTGATCTTGTTCGCGCTCAATCATGGAGTGAATGGCTTGATCCAAGAGCCTGGAATACACCTGCATGTTGCGACCATCGTCTGTGGCCGCGTTAAACGGTTCACAAGCAGCAACAACAGGCGCATTGCGACCTTTGCACGCACTGCGCGCCAAATCCAGCAAACGTTTGACTTCGGTGTGCTGGGTGATGATGTTGCCATCACGCCCGATGTACACCAAATAGAAAGGATGCAGACGGTTGTGCTGCAGTGCGTTGGTACTGCCCTGAATGCCGGTATGGTTGCAGAGTTGCCGATTTTTTAGCGTAAAAATGACACCGGGCAACAAGCCCTTGTCTTCGTCGGCAGGAACCACTGCATGTAACCCATTGGGAAGTTTGGACAAATCACCGTTGCTTTTAACGTGGTTGAGCAAGTCCATGCGAAAGTCGTTCAGCCCCAAATCGGTGATGGAAACACCGGTTTTCAGGTCTTCCATTTCAATGACTTCTTCTTGCAAGCGGCGCAATTGCTCTTTGCGATAAGCCACGTCGTTGGCCTGTGCTGAGAGTACGTTGTCGTCACCCGTGGCTGTCACGTCTGCAATCATCATTCGGCTTTCAACCCTGTCTTTTAGCCGAATGTATTCGTCAAGCGTTATGTCAGGCCAGTAGTTGACCAGTTGAATGCAAGCGTTGGGTGAGCCAATCCGATCAATGCGACCAAAGCGTTGGATGATGCGAACCGGGTTCCAGTGAATGTCGTAGTTGATGACGGTATCGCAGTCTTGCAGGTTCTGTCCCTCTGAGATGCAGTCCGTACCGATCAGAATATCAATTTCACCCGGCTCATTGGGCAGAATCACCGCTTTTTCCTTGGAACGAGGTGCAAACAACGTGAGCATGGTTTGAAAGTCGATACCCTGTCGGGGGTTCACAGCCAGTTTCAACGTGGTTTTGGGAACATCTGTGCCTGTGACTTTGCCAGTGTACAAGCCATGTTTTTGAAACAAACTGACTGCCAGGTTGTCGTAGAGGTAGTTGGCGGTGTCAGCGAATGCAGTGAATATCAGCAGCTTTCGATTGTCAGGATTGATGGGGTTCGTCAGTTTTTGATCCACCAGGCTTTTGAGGTGCTGGAGTTTTGCATCGTCAGCAGGTGTGATTTTTGCCATTTCGGACAACAGCGAATCAATCACGGACAAATCAACTGCCAAGTCGTAACCCCATGACTTCAAATCCATATCGCCCAAGTTGATTTGCACTTTGCCGCCGGTGCAGTTGTCACTGGGATCGTCATTCAGATCAGGCGAGACCTCATCGTCAAAATCAGCATCTTCAAACACGTTCGTCAAGTCATCCATCGTGACCGCCTGGCCAGTTTGCGTGAATTTGGCGATCTTGGCCAAGGCACTTTGGTGGTTTTTTTTCAGGCTTTGCAATGTCAGCCGAAATGATGCAACCGAGCTTTCCAGTCGTTTGAGCAGGTTGATGGTCATCAGCGCCTGCAAGCTTTTTTCTCGATCCGCCTGCTTGAGTTTTCCACCACCACGGTTGACCTCGGTATCGTAAAGAGCTTCGTATTTTTTGAGACGACTGGGCAGGACGTAACTGATGGGTGCATACACCGCCAGTTTCAGCATCGACAGCCGGTTGAAGATTTCGTTGAAACCTACAACGTTGGTCAGTTGTGTCAGCGGACAGTGAAAGGACAGTGGTTTCAATCGTTTAGGGAATTTGCCAATGTCTTGTGTGTCGTAGAACGCTTCAATGTGCTTGCGTGAACGAGCGATGGTGACGCTGTCGAGGAGTTCAAAAAAGTCAAAGTTCAGCGCACTCAATATGGCATCCGCCGTGCGTTCTTCGGGTGCTAACTTGGTCCAAGCATTGAACGCGGCTTGCGCTCTGCGAAAAATTTCGTCAATGTCTCTTTTGGTGCGCAGTTTGTCACCCAGCAGACCAGCGTTGCCTTCATAAGCCAACGCAAGCTGGTTGCGTAGGTCGTTAAAGCGATTGTTGACCGGCGTTGCAGACAGCATCAGCACCTTGGTTTTAACACCCTGCAAGATGACTGAATTCATCAATTTTTGGTAGCGTGTCTCTCTGTCCTTGAAGACATCGTTGTTGCGAAAATTGTGCGATTCGTCAATGACCACCAAGTCGTAATTGCCCCAATTCACACGATTTAAGGGTGTGCCAAACGATTCTCCGCTGGTACGCTGCAAATCAGTATGGCAAAGCACATCGTAATTCAACCGATCCTTGGCAAATAGGTTGGTTTTGAGGTTTCGGTTGTAGGTGAGCCAGTTGTCAGCAAGTTTCTTCGGACACAACACCAGCACAGACCGGTTTCGCAATTCATAATACTTGATGACCGCCAAGGCAGTGAATGTCTTGCCAAGACCGACACTGTCGGCCAGGATGCACCCATTGAAGGTCTCCAGCTTGTTGATGATGCCCGTAGCTGCATCACGCTGAAAGTTAAACAGCTTTTTCCATACCAGCGTTTCTTGGTAGCCCGTGCGATCATTGGGAAGCATGTCTTCATTCAGGTCTTCCAGAAACTCGTTGAAGATGTTGTAGAGCATCAAGAAGTAAATGCGCTCTGGTGAGTTTTCTTGATAGACCGAAGCGATGTGGTCACAAACATGACGGGTCACATCTTCCAGCTTGTCTGGATCATTCCAAATCTGGTTGAACAAGCTCAAAAAAATTCCGGTGTGCTCTGGTTCATCAAATTTATTGACAATGTTGGAGACTGCATCACCATGCTGGTAACCCAAGTCCACAGCGGTGAAACCGTGAATGGGCATGTAAACGGTTGAAGCGGCTTGTGTTTGCACGGTTGCAAACTGTTGCATCGGTGCGGTGCCCCGGTTGGATCGAAAGTTGGCTTTGCGACGCATCCAATCAGCACATTCCCTGGCAATGGCACGCTGAGTCAGTTTGTTTTTAAGTTGAATTTCAAACTCAGTGCCATACAAACCACGCTCTCTGTCGGTTTTGGGGATGTGAAACTCTCGGCGCTCCTTTTTGACGACGTCCGTGACGGCATCGGCAGAAAATGTGGGGGCAGTGAATATGAACTCAAACGACTCGACTGTTTCCAGCTCACGTTTCAGTGCTTCAAATGCGTAGATGGAGAAGCAGGAAGCAGCAACGCGCAAACGTGAACCGGGCCTGATCGACCTTTTGAAGTCATCACCCAGCAATTCGTTGATGTTGTCGATTAATTTCATGCACTTTTTTTGAAGTTACCCTGACCACAGAACAGGCAAGCATCTTAACCAGCCGCAAGGCTGATTTTGGTTTAGAAACGGTCGTCATGAGCAGCATCGTATTGAAGAACGGGGGAAGTCTGACTGCGTTCCGCTCAAAAATCAATCGGCAGATGGATAACGGCTGTGGTGTGTTGAAATACAGACTTGCTGATGAAAATATTTAGGACGGAATAGATTTAGTTGATGGTCAGATAGTCAAAATTCAGAAATTTCTCAAAGGAAATAAGGAAAATCATTTTTTGTTAGTAGTCTTCAAAAAATGGGACAGATTATGCCATACACATGTCTTAGCTCAATACTTAACAAATACCGAACAAGATGTGTGAGTCATAACATAGTAGATTTGACAATCTCAATAAAAGCGATTAGCAAATGTTGTAAAAATCTTCATGTGGGTTAATATTGACTTATAGGTGTAATTATAGTTTTCCAAAAAATAATATCCATACTCCATCTAAATTATACTGCTACTTCTGAGATGTCTGTGATTGTGGCTTCATCATGAGTTTGATGTGATCTGCTACTGCTATTTCTGCTATTGTTGCTACCGAAACTCTACCGAACCCAACAACAATAGCAAGAATAGCAAAAGTAGCAGTAGTAAATGATCCAGAACAGCCTTTTGACGACTTCTCGCTGACATACCTGTGAAACTGACAGATATTTTGCATCTTCAATCTGAACACTCAACAACAGACACCGTAGTGTTCTGACCGCAACGGGTAGCGTAATTATTTGACACCTTTATTTCCGTCACAGCATTCGACGATGTAGAGCCAATGCAATATTTTGCGATTACGACTGGTTTCAATTGAACTGGCAAGCAACCTTTGGGAATTTTGTGTGATGACAACTCAAGGAGTGATTTATGCCATTCTTGGCAAAAATAGATGATGACAAGCACTACGGGTTTCGGACTTTTGGTAAAAATGCTTCGCTATGTAATAAAAAAGAGGTCAAAAAATCCTGTGGTTTTACAAAGGAGAGACTGCACTTTTATCTTTATCTTGCGCAACAAATCCCACGCAACGCCGTGACGCAACGAATAAATTCAATATGCATTGAAAAATGTGAAATTTCTATTGAATTGCTGGTTTAGAATGAGGGTTCAAACAGCCCCTGATGGGGAATGAAAAACTTTTTGATTGATAAGAATTTCTTTTCAATTTCATACAAGGAATTTTTTCGCCCTCAAAGGCGGGAAGGTTCCAATAAAATTGGTTGTGTCTTTTGGATCCAACTTGGTTAGCAGTCCTACGGACTAATTCGCTTTAACGCTCTTTAGCGTGTCACATCTTGTCTGCATGGTTTCGTGCAGGCATGTCAACTTGGCATGAACCCATTTGCGTGTTCATCGTCATAAAAAAATTCTCCCAAAATAAATGTGTTTGTTAAGTTCATTGCCTTAAGTTTTATTAATTTAAAATGATATTTGGAAATTCTGAACATCAATATTGAATAAGTCCTGTTGTTATTGAATTTGTGAAGTTGAAAACTTGATGTTAACAGCTTACTATCGTCTCCATTAGGAACGAAATATTTCACTAAAATCATATCAAGCGGATAACATAAGATTGAAATATAAGTTTCATACCTTAATATTAGCATGAATAATCAACAAAGATTTCATGACTCATCAAAAGTCAAGGAAATATGGGCTGTTCATTTAACAGCATTATTTATTTGCTTCATAGCGTATTTCGGATGTGCATTTATTGTTACGAATATTTCTATAAATCGCAGATGGTGCTCTCGGAGTGGCATGGTGACCAGTGACAGCAGTGAACAGCCGACAATTCATTATGGGCAGTAACCTTAGACCCATGGAGAACGTGAGGATCATGCTCCAGGTAATTCAGACCTCCCCGGAATGGCAATGAAATGTGGCTAAGTTTTGGACAGAATTTGGTAGATGAACTGTAGTTTCGAGAAAAATAATTCATATAAATCAATATATTAATTTTTTCCAGAATGTCTAATTGTCCAATAATCACAATTACACAACAAAATCAATTAGTTAAGTGGTGATTTAGAGAAAAGCCGGGGCCGTCTGTAATTGAGCTTTCATGCGAAAATTTCTAATGCGTTAGAGAGAGCGATGCTGCCCCATATTCCATGAGGTGAGTTCTTGAACGAACGGGACAATTGTTTCGATGGTAAAGAACTGATAAGATGAAGCCAATACCCATGAAATCATCAAGGAGGGTAACGGAAATAATATCTAGTCTTTAGATTTATAACAGAAATAATAATTTTTCGTATTAACAATTGGTTAAAATAAATTGGCGATACGATTTGGTCTGACTGCATCATGGGATCATGCACTTAAGTTTGTGACTATAAATTAGATACATATAAATGGTATTAATTCTTATATAAAGCAACCACTTACGATGCCAATGAAAGTATATAACTTATTATTACCAACTTAGCGATTGCAATAAAGTAAATACGGTCATGTGCTTTGAATTTAAGCCACATTGGGTTGATCGTAGGACTTGAAAAAAATCTGTGAAGTCTTTAGCGTTGTGGTGAAAGATGATTGTTTCATCAATTGCTTCAGTGGAGACAAGTACTACCTTTCGGTTGTGTCTTAGGCTTCAACATTGTTCGCCATGAGAGCCAAAACCTCGTCATCTGTATTTACTAAATGGCAACACCATCATAACTAATTAGACATCATATCCATTTTGTCAAATCTACCCGTGTCAACTTGAGATAATATTTGTAAGTTTTGACCTATATCAAATGCGGAAAAACTGCGGCGTTACATGGTGTCAATATTCTAAGCAAGCGGTAGAAAGTCTAAACAGTTGCACACCAGTTCATGACAAAGCCCTTGTCATCCAAGACTAATGACAAAATGGTTTACTCATTTTCGCAGTTAAATAAAAGAAATATCATTCATGCGATGTTAAGTTTATAAATACAGCAATGATCAAATTGCAACTTTGAAACTACTGCGTTGAGATCGTAATCTGATTTCAATTTTTGAAAAAATTTAATTATTTTAAATTTCTACCGATAAGAAAATATGATATTATTTTTTGTGAGAAGTCACAGTAACCATATTTACTCTATGTGAATCTGAATTTCTGCACTCTAGAACATTTCAAAATTGTCTTTAACTGTTGCACCCCATGTGCAAAAACAATAGAGCTAGCTATAGGTGTCAGCCGTCATCTTTAGTATTAACGCTCTAGCAGTATGGCAAACCACTGCCATCTGTAACCAATAACCACGGTTAGACATGCCATTTGGGGCGTGCCGTAGGCTGTCGAAATTTAGGTATATGTTCGCGTTACGTTTTACCCGCTTTTTGGATATTAATATTATCAAAAAAAGCCCGACGTTTCTTGCGTACTGTGTATGGAATGTTTGCTTTTTCCCATATTTTAAGTTCCTTATG
>CAIXMC010000382.1 GCA_903920405.1 uncultured beta proteobacterium | reverse complement strand
GCCACACATGTTTCAGCGTCTTTGTCGTCCAACATCACCGTACTCCTGACAGTTCATGACCACACTGTACTCTTCTGCTGGTCTTTTTGTTATTTTTTATTTTTTCACAGGCTCTGAGGTGGGGGGTCTAAACGGTTACGCAATGCCAGTCGCAAATCGTGCGGTGTGGCCCAGCCACATAAGCGATTTGTAACGACGCAGTGCACCCAAATCTGACGAGCCAAATGCGGAACTTATTATTGACCATATCCTTAGCACCCCACGTCAACTTGCGTTCCCTGATTCTGCTTCGCTGCATCAGATCGATGTGGCTGTAGATCGTGTTGTGTGCCCTGTGCCATCAGCGCAAGCATTAGCGCCACCCTGGCTTTGACGGGTGAGAGCATACCTGCACTGGCAAATTCACTGTGGCGTGTTGTTATCACCCGCCCCTGCGGACAACGGCTGGCAATCAGCACTTTCACACCCGCCGCTGTAGCACGCCGCAAGGCTGCTTCAAGTTCGTGATGCACAGTGCCATTGCCGGTGCCTGCCACCACCAAACCCCGCAAAGGCATGGGCGAAGGTTGTAGCAGTGCATCGACCACTGCGCCACTGCATCCTGCATGGCTCATCACGATCTCAATCCTCGGTTCTGCTATTTGTTCAATAGCTAACATTGTATGACTGGCGTGCGTTACAGGCCAATTTCGATGTAAAAATAATCTGCCATTTTCAACATGGCCCAAAGGACCAACATCGCCAGAACCAAAGGCATCCAGACGGTACGTATGAACTTTTTGCACATCGATAGCACGGTGCAATGTGCCTGCAAACTGCACCATCACACCACATGCCCCCTCGGTCAAGGCAACGGTGACAGCATCCATCAGATTTTGCTTTCCATCAGACATCAAGGCGTTGGCCGCCCGCATGGCGCCTGTCAGCACCACGGGTTTGCAGGCCAATAACGCTGCTGGCAAAACGGCATCCAGGAAATAAGCCGTTTCTTCCAGAGTATCCGTGCCGTGGGTCATCACAACAGCGCTGACCTCTGCTTGCTGCAAATAATGATTCACGCGCTCTGCCAATTGTCTCCAGATGGCAAAACTCATGTTTTTGCTATCGACTTGAGCCACTTGTTCGCTGACCAATTCATGCGAACCCAACACCGTCGTCAAATCGGGCAAGGCCTGTAGCAGTTGTGCCACCCCCACTTGCGCTGGGCGATAGCCAACTGTATCTGTTTTGCTGTCTGCCGTGCCAGCAATCGTGCCCCCTGTCCCCAAAACCACAATTTTTTTTTCACAAACCATGCGAAAACCTTCAAAAACTGATTAAAAATACAGTCACTGGACAAGAAAACAGTATCCAGCCTGTTTCACCTTTAACTTCAGGAGATGCCATGTTGATCCGACCCCGTCTGACTGACCGTCAGCAACAAATTTACGATCTCATTCAAAACGCCATCGCCCGCACAGGCTCGCCACCCACACGCGCAGAAATCGCCACCGCACTCGGCTTCAAATCGGCCAACGCCGCTGAAGAACACCTGCAAGCACTGGCACGCAAAGGGGTGATTGAACTGGTCAGCGGCACCTCACGCGGCATCCGCCTCAATAGCGATGCACTGCAAGCCATTCAAACCGCACGCCAAAAAAAGTTCGCCACCTCCATTGCACAAGTACTTGAGTTGGCGCTGCCCTTGATTGGTCGTGTCGCTGCTGGGTCTCCCATTTTGGCGCAAGAGCATATCGAACAAACCTATTATGTTGAAAACACACTATTTTTACACAGGCCAGATTATTTGCTCAAGGTACGCGGCATGTCTATGCGCGATGCTGGCATCTGGGATGGCGACTTGCTGGCCGTACAAACCGCCAAAGAAGCCAAAAACGGCCAAATTGTCGTCGCGCGTCTGGGTGATGAAGTGACCGTCAAACGCTTTATGCGCGTTCAAAATGCCATTGAACTGCACCCCAATAACCCCGACTTTCAACCTGTTGTGGTCCAACCCAACGACTCCTTTGAAATTGAAGGCTTGGCTGTTGGCTTGATTCGCAACACCATGTTGATGTAACTCAAGTTTAGACATTCGGCCTTTATCTCGCCACTCTTGACTGGGTTGGTGATGACAACAAAGAACATTCCATAACACGGCTACCTTATGGCGCGCTGGCCAAACACTGACTGATTCAATGGCTGCGTATTGAATTTTCGTGACTTCGGTACCGCGACGGTTTTTTTCGAAAGTCCCAAAAATTCAGGTGGGATATCACGTTGACATGCGCCATTCAGACGTAATCGCTGAACCAATGTGAAAAGGTTCAAAATGTCAGTCAAATGACTCAACAAAAAAATCTTTAAAAAACGTTTAATTGACAAAAAAATGTCATAAAACGCTTCATCTGTAGCTAAAACAACCTATTCTCTTGTGTTATGTTCCTTCCTTTTTCACACACCAAAAAGACTTACCATTGCATTTTGACTTGTACGTCAACGTGAGAACCTGCGCAGAAGTGTCGTAAGAAATCAGAATGCCTAAACTGAATGTCTAAAGTTGAGTTGATGTAACTGAACTCTTTTTTATTTCCCTATCATGAAAATCTCTTTTCACAACTTGGGCATGCTGGCACGGGTGCGTTTCAAAGTGATGTGGCTTTGCTTGGGTGCGACATCCAAATCCCCCCTAACCCTAGCAGCCTGTCGGACTTGAAGGTATAACAAATTGATTTTTAAGGATTTTCTCAATTGTGTAAATTTATAATTATTTTTATAAATCAATAACTTACCAATCAAGTCCGACAGGCTGCTAGGTAGGCTGGGCGTGCGTTACAGGGCAAAAAGGCTTGTTATTTGGG
>CAIXMC010000381.1 GCA_903920405.1 uncultured beta proteobacterium | reverse complement strand
GCTGCCTCTGGGAAGTCTCCTATGGTCATCATCGGTGCCATGATGCGAAAACTCATTCATGTGGCTTTTGGTGTCTTGAAATCTGGAAAAAAGTTTGATCCGGCGTTGCATGGGGCTTGACATTCATAACAGTATCTACACTTTTTGCTAACCTATTGTTTTTATAGAACTAATGCTTAAGGTAGTGCCATTGGGGTTAGGGGGGATTTGGTTTTTGTATTGCACCACATCACTTTGAAATGCACCCGATCAGGAAGTCTGGAATTGCTGCCAAAACCTCTGTCAAGCCTCAGCGATCAACACAATCCAGGCCTCTAACCCACCTCCGTCGCGTGCCTGCAAAGTCACTTGCCAGCCGTTGGCGCGCGCCAGTTCTCGCACAATGGACAGCCCCAAGCCTGCACCACCTGTGGCAGGGTTGCGTGAAGCATCAAGTCGGTGAAAAGGCGCAAATACGGCTTCAAGGTGTTCAGGGGCAATGCCAGGGCCACGATCAAGCACACCGATGCGCACCCTCTGTGCATCTCCCACGACCACCAGATCAACGGGTAAGTTGGGGGCGTAACGCTTTGCATTTTGCAACAAATTGCCAATGGCGCGATGCAAAGCGGTAGGGGCCACGTCGATGTGAATGGGGGGGCAGTTCACAGTTATCGGGCTGGTTGGCGTAGAAAAATCTGTTGCCAGTTCGTTCATCAATTCGACCATGTCGGTCTTGACAGGTTTTTCATGTTCCAGCCCACGCGCTACTTCCAGAACATGGCCAATCAATGTGTTGATGTGGTCGATGTCATTCTCCAGACGTTCAATCAGACCTTGTGTAGGGTTGTCTTTGAGCATTTCAAGCACCAAACGCATGCGCGAAAGCGGCGTTCGCAAATCGTGCGAGATGCCTGCGAGCAAGGTGGTTCGCGTCGTCAAAAGGTCTTGCACTTGTTGCGCCATGGCATTAAAGCGCCTGCTCAAAGCCACCATTTCGCGGGGACCGTGATCGGGTAAAAACGCTGGAGCGCCACCTTGACCAATCAGCCAGGTTGCAGCTTCCATTTGGGCTAAAGGTCTTGTGAGCCGACGTGCCAGCCCGACCGCAACGCCCAACGCGCAAAGCAAACCCGTCAGAATGGCCAGGAAAAAAGCCATCACGGGCTGGCTTTGAATGCGTGCATCTGACACGCCCACTGCAAGCTGTCTGTTGCCAGCAGGCACAATTGCCCAGTACCAGGTGCCGGTGTTCAGTTGCTCACGACTCAGGTGATTTTTTTGACCGCAGCGTCTGGCTAAAGCCTCTTCTAAAAGGTAAAAATACGGCGGATGCCATTCATCATGTGTTGTAGGGGGCGCGTCAGAGCGAAGCGCCAACGCATGACTTTGAAGCAACTCCTCTTCAAATGCAGGACGGGTTTGCGGCGGCAATTCAGCCCAGGTTTGTGCTGACAGAACCATCAAACCGGCCAAATCGTCTGCAGATCGTTGTCCCAAAGGTAGCAATACCAAAAATGTAAACAGACTGATGGTCAGCAGTTCTACAACAACGAAAGCGGCTGCCAGTAGCACGGTGTTTTGTCGTGCCAGACTGGGGTAGTGCCTCAAGGTTTGTTGCCGCGCGGGTTGAAAAGATAGCCTTCGCCTCGCATTGTGCGGATATAGGCAGGGGCAGCAGGATCGACTTCAATTTTGCGCCGAAGCCGTGTCACACGGTTATCGATGCTGCGATCAAAAGGATCCCGCTCATACCCTCGAAGTAAATCGACCAAAGTATCACGTGACAGCACGCGGTTAGGGTGTGCCACCAAAGCAGCCAAAAGGTCATATTCGCCACCGGTCAATACCACTTCTTGCCCTTCTTGCAACAAGCGGTGGCTCAAGGTGTCAAGCTGATAGGGGCCAAAACTTGGCATGGCAGCAGCTGCAGGTGCTTGTGGCGCTGGTGCATGACCTCGGCGCAACAGGGCACGCAGACGGGCGAGCAGCTCACGCGGACCAAAAGGCTTGGCCAGATAGTCATCCGCCCCAACCTCCAGGCCAATCACACGGTCGAGTTCTTCGCCCCGCGCTGACAACATCAAAATAGGCACTCCCGATGTAGCCCGCACAGCCCGTGTCAATGCCAGGCCGTCTTCGCCGGGCAGCATCAAATCAAGCACAATGGCATCAAACGTACCCTGGGCCAGTGCTGCACGCATGGCGACACCGTCGCTTGCGCTGGCGACACAAAAACCGTTGGAACCCAAATAGGTACTGAGCAGATCGCGAAGATCGCTGTCGTCATCAACGACAAGAATGCGGGGGGATATTGGGGTGTTCATGACAGCCATGCAGGTGCGTCATCAATTTTGACCTAAAAGATAAACGCCGGTGATACTGCAAAGTGCGCCTAAACCGGCCAGCACCACACGGGCCTTGCCAGGAACAAACCCACGGATGCAAAGGCCAACCAGGACACCACCCAAGTGAAGCGCAGCCGTTGTCAAAAGAAAGCCTGCAGCGTAACTGGCAAAACCAGCTTGGGGTGATTCTGCACCGTGCGCTATGCCATGAAAGAAAGCTGCGAGTGCCACCCCACTCAAACCCAGGGCAGTTGGAATTTTGCGCTGCGCCAAAACCAGCATGATGCCAAAAAGCACAACACTCAGCGAAATCATGTGCTCCAGAAACGGTACGGTCACACCCATCCCACCTAAAACTGCACCAACGATCATCGACATCATAAAAGTGGCAGGCCCCCACACCACCTTGGAGGCAGGCAGCGAGGAAAGCGACCATAACCCAACAGCCACCATGGCCAGCAGGTGATCCAGACCCCCAGGATGCGCCATACCTTCCCATAAACCAGATGTACCGTGGCCTGTGTGGGCTTGAGATGCACCAGCGAGCAAGCAAAGCGAGAGAGCAGCGGCAACTCGGTACCAACGGGTAGATGATGTTTTCACGATGTATCCTGAAAAAAATGAAAGTGGACAATGCCACAAATTTGGGTCTGAGCATTGCTAAAAACAATACACAAACCTTCAATTTCATTGTACAACCGAGGTTTTTTTAGCGACCCAATGGCGTTTGGGATACCCTCAGCGACACACTGATACACAGCGCGGCCTTGCAAATATCTTTCTGCGACTTGTTCGTTGCACCATACACCTATCCGATAAACATTATGAAAGTAACCCCTTCAATCATCTCGTTGCTACTGTTTACCACTGCCTTTGGCGTGGGTGCAGAGTCTCTGTCAGGGGTTGAGTCTTCCTTGCCAACTCGTCCGTTGAATCTGTCGCTGCGCAAACCCAGCGTTGCGACATCTGGTTTAACGCCTATCGAGATGGGTCAGGAGGTTCAACCCTCACGCCAGGGACAAAGTGCAGACAGTGGCAATGCAGTGCGGCACTTGCCATACGGTGTTGGTTATGAAAGACGACGCGGTGCAACAAGTACGAGCAATGCAGAAAATGCTGGTAACTCTGGCGATTTTGGAAATGGTAGAGGGGGTGGCAGAAGTGGTGGTGGTGGTCGGGGCGGCTCAGGCCGGGGACGTTAGTTATTTATTCATCTTTTTTACAGGAAATTTATCATGAAATCAGCACACATCATCTTTATGGCATTGGTCACCACTTTAGCCATCGGAACCACCGCTTATGCAAAAGGCAACGGAAATGGTCAGGGCGCAGGTACCAGATCAGGCACCAGTGCAGGTGCAGGTGCGCAGTCCAGAAGTGCCAACAGCGGTACAGGTTATGCCACGGGAATGCGAACTCGTGCACAGATCCATACGCCTGGTACAGGGTTGAAAAGTTCAACCACAGCGACGACAACGACCAGTAACTAAGGAATTGCCCAGTGCGCGTTTGGCCGTCCCATGAAATTGCTATGCAAAATGCAAAGCATGACCCATTGATGCACCAAATGTGCCATGCGTTCAACTGAGGAATCTAGGATTATCAGCACGGCCATAAAACGATAGTCGTTGGCAATGGCGAGCAAATACCAAAGGAACTGATCATGAAAAAACTGATGGTTATCATGGCCATGGCAACATCCTGTGGCCTGGGCCTGGCACAAGAGGTAGGCAGGGTGTTGTCTTCAACGCCCATCGTTGCGCAAGTGGGGGTGCCGCGCCAGGTCTGCACCATTGAACAGGTGTCTGTAGCTCAACCTCGTTCAGGGGCAGGGGCTGCCGTGGGTGTCATTGCTGGCGGCGCATTGGCCAATGCCGCAGCACGTGGACACGGCCAGGCTGCGGCCACCTTGATAGGCATCATGGGAGGTGCCATCATTGGCGACAGGCTAGAGAGGCCTGCGGGCGTGAGTCTGCAAAACGTACAACGGTGTTCCCATCAGGTGGTTTATGAAAACCAGACGGTGGCCTATAACGTGGTCTATCGGTATGCGGGAAAACAATACGCCGTGCAAATGCCACGTGACCCCGGAAAAACCATCGCGTTACAAGTCTCACCTGTGGGTTCAGCCCTGTCCGTTGCCCAGAGCGACAGGGTGACATCTGTTCAGTCAGACGATGTTCAACCGGCACCAGTCATCGTTACGCAAGGTATTTATTCGCACGACGATAGACGCCCCTGGTATCCGCCGGTTGCCATCAACTTGGGATACGCTTATCCATGTAGCAGACACAGCCATGATCGCTGGCACTAAGGATGTGGTCAGTAATAAGTTCCCCATTTGGCCGTCAGAGTTGGGATGCAATGCTAGGCGCAAATCGCGCGGTGTGGCCATGCCACATAAGCGATTTGTAACGACGCAGTGCGCCCAAATCTGACGAGCCAAATGGG
>CAIXMC010000380.1 GCA_903920405.1 uncultured beta proteobacterium | reverse complement strand
GATACACCGTGACGGTGCGAGTTTGGCCGATGCGGTGGGCACGCGCTGTGGCTTGGTCTTCCTTGGCGGGGTTCCAGGTGCGGGTGAAGTGAACCACATGGTTGGCCGCCTGAATGTTCACGCCAAACCCGACAGCCAATGGCGACAGGATGATCACGCTAAAACCGGGCTGATTTTGAAAGGCATCGATCAACTGTTGGCGGTTATCGCAAGCGCGGGGGTCTGCTGCGGTGTCGCCGTTCACAATGCTTGCGGCAAAACCAAAAAAGGCCGCTATCACCCGCTGCAACAACAATTGCAATTCCCGGAACTCACAAAACACAATCACTTTGTGCGCCCCTGCCGTATCGGCTGCCAGGGCTTTGAGCCGCTGCACCAGCCAACCCATTTTGGGCGACTCGTTCACAAGTCGTGCAATGGGCAATCGGCGCGTATCGGGTTCGGTGTAACCATGCGGGTCGGAGCAAATTTTGCGAATGGCCAGCAAGGCCTGAAGTTGCGATGAAGGCTGGGTTTCGCGCTGTTGCTTCAATGTGGATAAAGCGGCTTCGTAGAGTGTGTGTTGATAGGGCGACATGGGCAGGCGTTTGCACAGACTGTCTTCAACCGGGGTGGGCAATTCTTTGGCCACATCACTTTTCTTGCGGTGCAGAATTTGTGGCTTGATGACAGCACGCAGTTCTTCCACTTTGGCCTGTTGCTCTGGGGTTTTGGCTTCGATGGGCTGGCGGTAGGTTTTTGAAAAATGGTTCAACGATCCCAGTAAACCTGGCTGCACAAAGTCAAACAAACACCACAAATCGGCCAGCGTGTTTTCGACGGGCGTGCCAGTGCAGGCCACCCGAAACCGCACTTTCTGCTTTTTGGCCGACCGAGTGACCAGTGCGGCGGGCGTTTTGATTTTCTGGGCTTCATCGCAAACCATCACTGACCAGGGTTGGCTGGCCATGGCAAATTCAAGGTCTCGCAAGGTCTCGTAGGTGGTCAAAACCAGGCGGGCGTTGCCCACCCAGCCTTTTTTCAAGAGGCGTGTAATGCCTTGGGCTTGCAGATCGGCATCGAGTTCTTGCGGACTGACACGCAGCGATTTGAGCGCGCTGCCATAGAGCATCAACAAGGGTAAGGTGTCTGGCTGAAAAAACCGGTCAAGTTCATTGCGCCAGTTGTCCAGCAGCGCAACAGGCGCAACCACCAGTGCTGGCGGCAAGGTGGGGTCGGCTTCAAAGCAGGAGGTGATGAAGGTCAGCAGTTGCAAGGTTTTGCCCAAACCCATGTCGTCGGCCAGAACGGTACCTCTGCAATGGTCGGGCGAAGCCTGCCACAGATGCTGTAGCCAGGCCACGCCAATGCGCTGATGGGGTTTGAGACTAACCTCCTGGCGCAACGCTTGCGGCAACACAGGTTCGCGGTCATCTGGCAATTGAAGGGCGTCTGAGCGAATTTCTGAATAATCAATGTCTTCCAGGTTGCGCTTGATGAGCAGTCGCTTGGGGTGCATGGGCGATGCTTTGTCAGTATGTGCCGAAGGCTTGAAGGTGTTGGATTTCAATTCAGCCTGCGCACGGGCTAACGCTTCCACCGCATGGCGGGCATCGGCCAGAGGCACCGGCATCTTCAAGCCAGGCAGTTGCACCGTGGGCAGGTGCGCAGTCTCGGCATGTTGAACCGCCTGTTGCAATGAAGGAATATCCTCAAACGCCAACGG
>CAIXMC010000379.1 GCA_903920405.1 uncultured beta proteobacterium | reverse complement strand
TGGCGCGTCTGGGGTGTTGTTCCTCCTTGCAGGCAGTAGCCTGCAGCGTCGTCACGCCTACCCAGACACGCCGCCAGTAGCCCACTCGGGCGCGTTCAACTGAGGAATCTAGGATGATCATCTTGCTCTCTGACCTCCCTGACGGTATCAACGCCACAGTGCATTCTGTTGGTGCGAACGATCCTCTTTTGAACGAGGATCACTTGCGCCGCTTGGGTGAGTTGGGTTTTTTACCGGGTGAGCCGGTGCAGGTGGTGCGTCGTGGCCCTGGCGATCGTGAGCCTTTGGCCGTGGTGGTCGGTGATTCCTTGTTTGCGCTGCGTCTGGCTGAAGCACGCTGCGTTAGCGTCATGGTGTCTGATTGATGACCTCTCTCGTTGATTCTCCAGCGCTGCCGCGCAGCATTGCCTTGGTGGGTAACCCCAACTGCGGCAAAACTGCACTGTTCAATTTGTTGACGGGTGCCAGGCAAAAGGTTGCCAATTACGCCGGTGTGACGGTAGAGCGAAAAATTGGCATCACGCGGCTGGCCAATGGGCACAGCATGTTTGTGATTGATTTGCCGGGCACTTACAGTCTGAGTCCTGCCACACTGGACGAACGAGTGACTCTGGAAGTCATTGAAGGCAGACGCGCTGGTGAAGATGTTCCTGATGCTGTGGTGGCCGTGGTGGATGCCACCAATTTGCGAATGAATCTTCGCCTGGTGCTCGAACTCAAGCGGCTGGGACGCCCCATGTTGGTAGCACTCAACATGATGGATGCAGCACGCGAGAGGGGTTTGTGCATCAACACTGCCCTCTTGGCACAAGAGC
The DNA here is from genome assembly GCA_903920405.1 of uncultured beta proteobacterium. Taxonomy (GTDB): domain Bacteria; phylum Pseudomonadota; class Gammaproteobacteria; order Burkholderiales; family Burkholderiaceae_C; genus Rhodoferax. The sequence goes on along the minus strand of CAIXMC010000379.1, from coordinate 5,766 downwards.
TGGGCTGCCCCGTGGTGGAAACGGTTGCCGTGCAAACCGACGGTCATGCTGCCCTGCTGGCACAACTCTCCACTTGGACATTGCCCACGCACCGGCCAGAGGTCACCCTGCCACCCGAACATCCCTCCACACCGGCTCAGTTGCAAAGCGAGGTGCGGCGCATTCTGGCGTTGGTCACTCCTACCGCTTTGCCCCTGCAACGCCAGCAATTGCGAATCGATGCCTGGGCGCTGCACCCTGTCTGGGGTTTGGTCATTTTGGCGGTAATATTGTTTGTCATCTTTCAATCTGTGTTTTCGCTGGCCAACAGCCCCATGGACATGATTCTCTCAGTGATGGCTTCGGTCAGTGACGCGACGGTGAGCCAGATGTCGCCCGGGCCTTTGCGCAGTCTGCTTGTTGACGGTGTCATTGCCGGTGCTGGCAGCGTGCTTGTCTTTTTGCCACAAATTCTGATTTTGTTTTTTTTCATTTTGGCGCTTGAAGACTCCGGTTATTTGCCACGTGCTGCGTTTCTTCTGGACACACTGATGGGTAAGGTGGGCTTGTCTGGCCGTGCTTTTATTCCTTTGCTCTCGAGTTTTGCCTGTGCAGTCCCCGCCATCATGGCCACTAGAACCATTGCCAACTGGCGAGATCGCATCACCACCATCATGGTTCTTCCGTTGATCACTTGCTCTGCCCGATTGCCCGTTTACGCCTTGTTGATCGGCGCTTTTGTGCCAGACCGAGCTGTGGGCATTTTTAACCTGCGTGGACTGGTGTTGTTTGTGTTGTATGCAGCCGGTGTGGTGTCGGCCGTGGGCGTGGCGTGGCTACTCAAACGGGTGGGTGTGAAAAACCATTACCAACCCTTGATGTTGGAACTGCCGCCCTACCACTGGCCAATTCTGCGCACCCTGGCGTTAGGGTTGTGGGAGCGTGGTCGCACTTTTGTGACGCAGGTCGGCACTCTTATTTTTTCACTGGTGGTCGTGCTGTGGTTTTTGTCAAGCTACCCCACGCCGCCGGCAGGTGCTACCGGCGTTGCCATTCAATACAGTCTGGCCGGACAATTAGGTCAAACGCTGGAGCCTGTCTTCAGACCCATAGGCTTCAACTGGCAAATTTCTGTGGCAATGGTGCCCAGTCTGGCCTCGCGTGAGGTCATTGTGGGCGCTTTGGGCACGGTGTATGCACTCTCTGTTGCCAAAGGGACTGCTGCTCAACATTTGTCGCCCATCATTGCAGAAAGTTGGTCACTGCCCACGGCCTTGTCCCTGTTGGCCTGGTTTGTGTTTGCGCCACAGTGCATCGCGACTCTTGTCGTCGTTCGGCGTGAAACCAATTCATGGCGCTACCCTCTGGCCATGGCAGCCTACCAGTTTGTGTTGGCTTATGCGGCGGCTTTTGTAACGTATCGCGTGGCCCTTTGGTGGATGTCATGAACGAATTTTGGCAAACCGTGTTCGCTACCGTGGTCGTGGTGGGTGCATTCGCCTATGCAGGCTACGCCTTGATGCCAACCGCCTGGCGACGCAAGTTCAGGCCTACCAAGTGCGATTCAGCAAATGTCAAGGGTTGTGCTGGTAGTTCATGCGCAAAATGCCCCCTCAAGCAACCTGCGGCAGAGTCCATCATCACGGTACATCGTCGTCTGACGGATGAATCTCCAGTGAGCTAACGGTGAAAACATTTCAACCCATTGAATTACAAGCAAAACCTATTTCGCATGGCCATTTTCCGCTGGTATGCACCCCGCTGATTGGTCGCACCGCGGATGAGGTCATGGCCGAACTTCAGGTGATACTGCCCAAAAAGCCCGATGTTCTGGAGTGGCGGGTAGATTTTTTTGAAGCCATTGGTAACACCGCCTCAGTGGTTCAATTGGCCAAAGCCATTAAGCGGGCTGCCCCTGACCTTCTTGTGTTGTTCACGCGAAGAAGCAGTGAAGAAGGTGGCGAAGCCATTCCCTTGACCGAAGATCAGGTGATTGCACTGTACGAAGCTGTGTGCGAAAGCAATGGCATTGATTGGATTGATTATGAAATGAGCCACACCCCCGCGCACATTGCAAAAGTGCGTGCAGCGTCTTGTGCCAACGGCATCCAACTGGTGCTGTCCTGGCATGATTTTTCAGGCACACCTAGCCAGACTTTGTTGATTCAGAAGTTCTTGCAAGCGCAGCAATTGGGGGCAGATGTGGCCAAGGTGGCGGTCATGCCCCACACGACGGACGATGTGCTGACCCTTTTAATGGCGACACGGCAAGCCAGCAGCCTGTTGAACATTCCCATCATTAGCTTGTCGATGGGGCAGTATGGCGTGATCACCCGCTTGATGGGATGGACCTTGGGTTCTGCATTGACCTTTGTGGTTGGTGCTGAAAGCTCTGCGCCGGGCCAGATTCCCATTGACGACATGCACGTGGTGCTACAGATTTTGCGAAAATCGATGATCAATGCATTGTGAAGAGGCCAGCAGCCATGACACCCCAAGATTACGTTCAACACAAAACAGCCCATGCAGGCAGCAGTTTTTACTACGCCTTTTTGTTTTTAAGCGCACCCAAACGCGCTGCCATCACCGCTTTTTATGCCTTTTGCCGCGAGGTCGATGATGTGGTGGATGAGGCCACAGACAAGGGCGTTGCGGCCACCCAACTGGCCCAGTGGCAGACCGAGGTGGTACAGGCTTTTAGCGGTGCGCCTACCCATCCGGTGATGCAGGCACTGATGCCGTGGGTCAAGAACTTTGCCATTGAACAGAGGCACTTGCTGTCCATCATTGAAGGTTGCCAGATGGATTTAAACCAGGCCCGCTATGCCGATTACCCCGACTTGCAGCGCTATTGCCATCTAGTGGCCGGTGTGGTGGGGGAAGTGGCAGCAAAGATTTTTGGTCAAACACAGCCCCAAACCACGGCCTACGCGCACAAACTTGGGCAAGCGTTACAGTTAACCAATATCATCCGAGACGTGGGCGAAGATGCCTTGCGTGGCAGAATTTATTTACCCATCCATGAATTGCAGCAATTTAACGTCACCGCGCAAGACATTTTTCAGCGCCGTTACAGCGAGAATTTCACGCACCTGATGTGTTTTCAGGCGCAACGTGTCAAAGGTCTTTTCGATGAGGCTTTAGCGCTGCTGCCATCTGCTGATTGGCGAGCGCAAAAACCTGGCTTGATGATGGCCAGCATTTACCGCGCCTTGCTACAAGAAATTGAACGTGACCAATTTTCTGTACTGCACCAGCGCATCCACCTCACCCCTTTGCGTAAACTCTGGCTGGCCTGGAAAGTGCAGGCATTGGGACGAATGTAACCAGTGTGCCCAAATCTGACGAGCAAAAAATGAAACTTTTTTATACATCAAAATGGCCTCTAGCGCTTGTCCCACTTGCATTGATAGCTATCAATAAGATAGTATATTAAACACCATGAAACTAGCCACCTGGAATGTGAACTCGCTCACTGTGCGTCTGCCACAGGTACTGCACTGGTTGAAAGCCAATCCGGTGGATGTTTTAGCACTGCAAGAACTCAAGCTCACCGATGACAAATTTCCCACACAAGCCTTCGCGCAAGCCGGTTATGTCGCACAGTGCTTCGGTCAGAAAACCTACAACGGTGTGGCGATGGTGTCGCGCATTCCAGTCACCCACGTGGTTAAAAACATACCGCAGTTTGCAGATGATATGGCGCGCGTTATCAGCGCAAGCTGTCCGTCGGATGGCTGTCATGGTGCAGGCATCAGGGTGATTGGGGCTTATTTTCCCAATGGTCAAGAACCTGGCAGCGACAAGTTTGAGTACAAAATGGCTTGGCTTCAAGGCCTGCGCGACTGGCTTTGCACCGAACTGAAAATTTATCCCCATCTGGTTTTAATGGGCGACTTCAATATCACTTTTGACGATGTCGATGTTTGGGACCCGGTGGGCATGAAAGATCAGATTTGCTGCACCGATGAGGAACGTTACCACCTGCAAGCGCTGATCGCATTGGGTTTGCATGACGCACATCGCATGTTTGGGCAACCGCCCCAAAGCTACTCGTGGTGGGACTATCGCAACAACGGTTTTCGTCGTCACCGTGGCATGCGCATTGACCATATTCTGGTGAGCAACGCATTGAAACCTCAGGTTATGCGGTGCTGGATTGACAAGACCCCACGCCACAATGAACGTCCTAGCGACCATGCGCCGGTGGTGGTTGAACTTGATCTGCAGCGATCTCCAATGGGCAAGCAGATGGTGGTTTAATGTGGTTTCGCGTCAAATTTTTTTGGGGACCATGTGATAAATTTTTCAAATATCGGTGTCAAATTAGGTATCGGGTTCGCGTTGATGGTGGTACTGACTGCTTTCACAAGTGGTTTGGCGATTTTGCAGATGGGACGTATCGACAGTGCCATTGAAGACGTTTCGACAAACTGGTTGCCGTCCCTCAATCATGTGGGTGAAATGCAAACCCTGTTGAATGACATGCGGCGTGCCGAACTGCAGCATGTTGTCACCCTCAGCGCAGATGAAAAAAAGTTGGAATTTGATCGCATCAATGCTGACATTGTCAAACTGTCTGACGCAGGACACAAATTTGAGGCGCTTCTGGATTCGCCTACTGAGCGTCAAGCGTTTAACACATACAAGCAAGAACTCAGTATTTATCTTGCCACTTCCAGCAAACTTGTCGCACTTTCATCGGTCGGCCCGACGGGTTTGGAGGCCACTGTCCAGTATTTGCGAGGCGACTCCAGAGTAGCTTTCAGAGCCATTTTTAAAACCCTCAATGACTTGATTATCATCAATAGCAAGGGTGCCCTGAATTCATCAGAAGATGCTCACAACACCTATTTCAGCGCCAAAATCAACGTGGCACTGATGCTTGGCGTGGCTGTGGTTCTGGCAACGGTTCTGGGGGTATGGTTATCGCGCCAAATAACGCGCCCTATTCAGTCTGCCGTCGATGCAGCACGGGAATTTGCCAGAGGCAATCTGGCCGTGCCTTTGAAAACACAGGGCAGTGACGAAATCGCGCAGTTGCTTAACGCCATGGAGTCCATGCGCGTTGATTTGTCCAAAGTGGTAGCCAGTGTTCGCATGGGTTCTGAAAGTGTGGCCAATGCCAGTTCTGAAATTGCCCATGGCAACAGCGATCTCTCAGCGCGCACCGAACAGCAAGCCAGCGCGCTGGAGCAAACGTCTTCCTCCATGGAACAGTTGGGTTCTGCTGTGTCGCACAACGCAGAATCTGCGCGTCAGGCCAATCAATTGGCACTGGGAGCATCCACCGTGGCAGTTGAGGGTGGCCAAGTTGTCAGTCAGGTGGTTGAGACCATGAAAGGCATCAATGATTCCTCCAAAAAAATATCAGACATCATCAGTGTGATTGACGGTATTGCATTTCAGACCAATATTTTGGCATTGAACGCAGCCGTTGAAGCCGCACGGGCGGGTGAACAGGGTCGTGGTTTTGCTGTGGTGGCCAGCGAAGTGCGTAGCCTGGCGGGTCGCAGTGCGGAGGCCGCCAAAGAAATCAAATCCCTGATCAATGCCAGTGTGGAGCGGGTAGAGCAGGGTTCTGCCTTGGTCGATAAGGCAGGCAACACCATGACCGAAGTAGTGAACGCCATCAAACGCGTGACAGACATCATGGGTGAAATCAGTGCTGCCAGCAACGAACAATCCACTGGTGTCGCCCAGGTAGGCGAGGCTGTGAGCCAAATGGATCATGCCACCCAACAAAACGCTGCTCTGGTTGAAGAAATGGCAGCAGCAGCCGAGAAC